>MVRP01000013.1 GCA_002067405.1 Syntrophorhabdaceae bacterium PtaU1.Bin034
TTGTTACCTTCTTTCTACGTGACTATTATCGGCAAACTGTCGGAATTATTAAATGGGCCCGTGATTTTGTTTGAATGGGTCAGGGATCAAGCGCCATAGACAGCAAAATAGAGCGCGTTCTTGTGGGCCGGTTTCAGTTGTTCTCATGACGGGCTTTTTATTGAGAGAGTTCGGACGTGGATATGGGAAGTTCCGATTTATCCCGGGTTTTTATAAAAGAGACGGTAAAGGTAGTACCGCCCGATTCAAAGCAATCGTGGGGCACTCGTGCGTGGTCACAAAGGGAGATGCCACCCGGACAGGTATCCATGTCACCGGGGAGATAACGGCAGCGCTTGCTCTTTACCGAGAGCTCAAAGCCGAAGCGTTCAGCCAGGATCTTCATGCGGAGAAGATCAAGCCCTTTGCCGCCCGCGTCAAAGTCGTAAGGCTGTTTCGACGCATAGACCTCCGTTTCCTTCGCATGGAACAGTCCGTCAAAAATATACTTCTGGTTCTCTTCGGCAATGCCGACCCCCGAATCGGTCACATGCAAAAGGGCGGCATTGTCCTTCTCTTCGACTGAGACCGTCACAAAGCCGCCATCAGGAGTATTCTCAATCGCATTCCGAACAAGGCCGTCAACGACATCCCTGAGAATGGCGGGATCCATCAGCACATAGATATCATTGACCCCCTCAACGCGCAGGTCAATGTCTCTATGGGCGGCTCTATGCTTCGCCCTTTCAACAGCCTGCAGCAAAAAGGGGTAAAGGTCCAGGGGCTGAAAAGCATCGGTACCGCCGGACACATGGCTGCGTACCCATTTCCTCAACTGCTCCCAGTATGAGCTTACCTCGGAAGGCAATTCTTCGGACAGATCGCCCAATCGCGCGTAGAGCCTGTCGATTTCATCAAGAAGTCCTACGGCTTCCAGTTCACGAGACGTTCTCAGAATCTCATCGGCTTCCCTCTGCATCCGGAAGAGTCGTTCCAGATTCTTCTCGGTGGTCTCGATTATGACCTTCAGTTGCTCGGCGAAAGGCGTGTCCTGCACCTTTCGGCGCAGCAGCCGCACATTCCCTTGTATTACGGCCAGAGGCGTCTTTAATTCATGAGAAATGTGGTTTACTGCCTTTGTTTTCGCCCGGTTGAGCTGCTCCAGTTGCCTATGGGAATGGAGAAACACCTCCTCGGCCCGCTTCCGATCGGTCATATCCCTCATAAAAATGAGGATCCCTGGCAGGTTCCGGTATTCGACGGCTGCGGCTGAGACCTCGATGTAGATCGTCTCCCCATCCCGTTTGATGCCTTTAAATTCATATCTGGCAGGGACAGGTCTTCCTTGCAAGCGGCGTGCATGAATGTCCAACACCCTCTCCCGGTCATCAGGATGCACGATCTGAGTGAGCGGATGTCCGATAATCTCCTCCGGTTTATCATATCCGAACATTTCCACGAGCCTGGGATTAACGTATTCGTTGGCTCCACCCTGGGCAATAGCAATCCCGTCGTTCGAGTGCTCGATCACGATCCGGTATCGTTTTTCACTCTCGGCCAAGGCCGCCTCCGCCGCCTTCCGCTTCGAGATGCTTCGCATGGTCCCTTCATGAAAAAGGATCCTGCCGTTCTCGTCGTGAACTGTCCGGACGTTTATCGAAATCCAGTGGATGCTTCCATCCCTGCGCTTCATGCGCGCTTCAAAGTTCTGTACCCGATCGTGTTCCTTGAGGAGCCGGATCAATTCCTTGTGCACACCGGGATCCACAAAAATATCTTCTCTTACATGATGGACCTGTTCAATTAGCTCTTCCGGGGAATTGTAGCCGTGGAGATATGCAAGAGCCGGGTTCGCACTGAGGAACCTGCCGTCCCGGCCTATCTGGAATATTCCTTCCGTGGCGTTTTCAAAGATGTCCCGGTACTTCTGTTCTGCCCGGTGAAGGGCATCAACAGCTTCTTTGTGCTCGGTGACGTCGCTCATGGTCCCGTAAAAAAGGACTTTCCCGTCCTCGCCTCTTACCGTTCGAATGTTCATGGAAATCCAAAGGATGGCCCCATCTTTGCGCTTCATACGGGCCTCAAAGTTCCGTACCCGATTGTGTTCCTTGAGTAGCCGGACCATCTCGGCATGCCGTTCAGGATCGACAAAAAGCTGAGACCGGATATCTTTGATCTCGTCAATGAGTTCTGAAGGAGAGTTGAAGCCCAGAAGACCGGATAGGGCAGGATTGGCATTCAGAAACCGCCGGTCCGGACTCGCCTGGAAAATTCCTTCCGTCGCATTCTCAAAAATGTCGCGGTACTTCTGTTCTGCCCGGTGAAGCGCTTGCTCGATCTGCTCGCATCGCGCCACTTCCGTCACCGTCAGGTTGACTCCTGCTTTATCCATACCCGGTTTCACTTCAGTTTTTCCCAAGTCTTCCAACCTGTCCAGACGGCCTTCCTTCTTCATCGCTATATGAAGTATAGAACCTGTCTATTATGATCATCTTTTGATTATATACGAGCATCCAGTTTTGTCAAGTAACGTAATTGCGTTGTGCGGCAAGCAAAACAGGAGATTTATAAATCTTATAATCAGAGATTCTCTCAGTTCTCTTGTTTTTGCCTGATCTTGACTTGATAGGATCCTCCAGGCGGGCTGAACCCTATGGATGGTCATTCTCGTTTCGAGGTTCTTGATGACGCTGCTGACGATGGGCACAAAAAAAGTGCCGAGGATCGGAATTGAACCAATGACACGCGGATTTTCAGTCCGCTGCTCTACCGACTGAGCTACCTCGGCACCAGTGCAAGTTTAACCATAATTCGGCTCGTAGTCAAGAATTTCGTGCTTACTCAGCGTTTTTTTGACCAAGAATGTGTTCACGGCCCATATTTTCATAATAGTGGTTTATCCGGGAAAATGTCCCTTTCGCCTTTAAAACCAAAAATCACGGTATTACGTTAATGAACAAATTCACGTTAAGGGGGGTTGTTATGGCTCGAGGCCTTGACAGGCTGTTGCAGGTCACAATCCTGACCATTCTGGTTGCAACCTTCTTCTGTCCTAATGCAGGCTGCGAAAACAAAAAAACCGGATCCGACCCGGCCGGTTTTCCCATGTCTTTTGCTGACCTTGCAGAAGCGGTAAAACCCGCAGTGGTCAACATAAGCACCGTATCCACGGTCAAGATTCCCGGTAATCCCTTTCAGTTCTTCTTCGGGCAGGGCGGTAAAAGCCAGGACAGTGGCGAGTTCGATGCCTTTCTCAAGAAATTTTTCGGTGACATACCTGACCGGGAGTTAAAACAGAGAAGTCTGGGATCAGGGGTGATAATTGATAAGGTAGGCTACATTCTGACGAACTATCACGTGGTTCAGCGCGCGGCAGACATCACCGTCCGCCTCACCGATGGAAGAGAGTTCAAAGCCAAGGTGATAGGAAGGGATTCAAAAAGTGATCTTTCTCTGATCAAGATTTCGTCTCCTGCCCAGGACCTGCCCGTCCTTCCTCTTGGCGATTCGGACAGGATGAGGGTTGGGGATTGGGTCCTTGCGGTCGGAAATCCTTTCGGGCTCGCTCATACGGTCACCCAGGGTATCATCAGCGCTACCGGGAGGGTTATCGGTACGGGGCCCTACGACAACTTCCTGCAGACGGATGCACCGGTGAACCCCGGAAATAGCGGTGGACCGCTGGTCAATCTCAGGGGAGAAGTAGTGGGCATCACGACGGCAATAGTTGCGACGGGTCAAGGGATAGGATTCGCCATCCCGAGCAACATGGCGAAGAATGTGGTTAATCAATTGCGAGAAAAAGGGAAGGTGATCCGGGGCTGGATAGGCGTTTCGGTTCAAGCTGTGACACCGGAGATCGCCGAGTCTTTCGGAATGAAGGAACGGAGAGGGGCCCTCATTGGTGATGTCGTACCGGAAGGCCCGGCCCAGGCTGCCGGACTAAGAAGAGGCGATATCATAGTCAGATTCAACAACAAGGACATCAAGACTATGACCGATCTCCCGCTGCTCGTTGCTCAGGCTCCTGTGGGCAGCACGGTTCCTGTCACAATCCTGCGGGAAGGCAAGGAAATGAACATTAATCTAAAGATAGGTGAACTGCCCGAGGAGAAAACGGCTGCACCGTCCAAACAAGCGGTCCGGGAGTCAGATTTTGGCATGTCCCTCGAAGATATCACTCCGTCTCTTCAGAAAAAGATGAAACTACAGGATAAGACAGGTGTTGTCGTGATAGATGTCGCCCAGGGAAGCCCAGCGGAAGACGCGGGCATTGAAGCGGGAGACGTGATAAAGGAAGTAAATCGCACTCCGGTCAAGAACCTTGCCGAATACAAAACTGCCGTGGCAAAGATAAAGAAGGGCTCTCCAATCCTCCTTCTCCTCAAAAGGGGAGCCATGACATTCTATGCTTCCCTGAAAGACGGGGAATAGAGACGGTCGAATCCGACAAAAAAGGGGGCACCGAAGCGCCCCCTTCCCCTTTCTTTTTCAGGTCCTTCAGGCCTGTCCCTACTTATAAAGCATGTTCGGGAGCCATGTAGCGATCGGAGGAAAAATGAAGAGCAGAATAGCAATGAACAGCAGAGAAAGAAGGAACGGATAAACACCCCCGTAGATCGTGCTGAATGGCGTCTTCGTAATGTTTTTGACGACGAAGACGTTGATTGCAACGGGAGGAACAACGACCCCGACCATAACAGTGACACAGATCATGATTCCGAACCACATGGGATCGAAGCCGAGTTTGATGATTGCCGGGTAGAAAATGGGCGTCGCCAGAATCATGAAAGCGAGGTCATCGATAAACGAACCGCCCAAGAGATAGAAGATGGCAATGACGCACATGATGATGTACCTGTGAAGCGGCAGGGAGGCTATCCAGTCGGCAGCGACGGAGGGAATATTCGTCACCGCGATGAAGTGGCCGAGGATTGCCGAACCGCCGATAAGCATGAGGACCATGCATGCGGTACGGAGCGACTCGTCGACGGCTTTAATAAACGCCTTCCAGCCGAGCTGCCTCTTGAGGACTGCCAGGACGAGAACAGCAGCCGTGCCGACACTACCCGCTTCCGAAGGGGTGAAGAACCCCTTGAGGAGACCGCCGATAACCACCAGGAAGATCAATACCGGCCAGAGAACTGCGGGAATGGACTTTACCCGGTCGCCCCATCCGAACCTCGCGCCCCTCGGTGCTATTGCCGGATTCATTTTTGCCCATCCAACAATGATGAAGACGAAGAACATGGCGGTGAGAAGTCCGGGAACCACGCCCGCCATAAAGAGTTTTCCGATCGATTGCTCGGTAATAACCCCGAAGAGGATGAGGGTGACACTGGGCGGCAAGAGGACCCCCAGGGTACCGACAACGGCAACAATGCCTGTCGAAAGCTTCCTCGCATAACCGAACCGGTCCATTTCAGGTACGGCAACACTGGCAAACGTTGCGGCCGTAGCAGGCGAGGAACCGCAGATGGCCTTGAAGACTGTAGCGCCTGCGACCGTTGCAATCGCGAGCCCTCCGGGAATATGCCCCATGAACTTGTTGGCAGAGTCGAAAAGCTGCGCTGCTATACCTGCATTGAAAGCAATCTGTCCCATAAAAACAAAGAGAGGAATAACGGTAAATCCGTAACTTGAAAAGGCGTCGAAGATGTCCTTCGCAAGAAGGTTAAATGCTGCCGGAAGAGACACAAGGTACGCAAAACCGAAAAAACCCATGATCGCCATGGCAAAGCCGAGTTCGATCCCGGTCAGGAAGAGGATCAGCAGCAAAGCTAAGTTAATTAGTCCTACAGAGATCTCACTCATACTCACCCCCCGCGATCTTCACAAAATCGCCTATAAGCACCAGGCATTCCACAAACGCCGCGAATCCTATCCCGTATGCCACAGGATAGAAGGGGAGCTGAAGGGTCAAGGAAACCTCTCCAGATCTCAGCATATCAGATGCGAGGATCATCAGGTTCCATCCCAGGAACACGAAGAACGCCAGAGACAGTATCCTCGTGCATACGTTAAACAGATTCTGCCACATCTTCGAAAACTTCTGATAAAAGAAATCGACGAAGATGTGACCCCTTACCCAAGACGTAATGGGCACCGAAAAACCTATAACAACCCCCCCAGTAAAAGAAACCATTTCGTATGTGCCGATAATCGGCTTGCCGAACGCCCTAAGAATGACGTCGCACGTGGTGAGGCTCATCATGAAGCATAGCGCAATTCCCGCTATCACCTGCATGAGCCTACTTAGAAGATAGATAAAGCGTTGAAATCCCTTCCCCATAGGTGACTCCTTATATTGTGTTTTCCACAAGATACTTTTTGGAAAATCAAATTGTCAAGATATTTGTGGGAGGTCGGTGCCTCTACACTCAATACTTTAACAAAACCGGGTAAATACCCGATTCTGTGCGTTCTTTTTGCAGTTTTATTCACAATAGCGAACATGGAAGGCGTCCCGATAGCGATTCTCCGCCGGACGTCCTCTTCTGTCATTTTTGCTCCTGCGGCCATGCACCAGGACCGGCTGCCTTGTCTTCTGCGCCTTTACTCGGCCCAGGAAAAAGTGTTAAATAGTCGCATGAATTTCTCATGCGCTATCCTGTCAGGAGGCAGAAGCACGCGGATGGGGCGCGACAAAGCTACCATTCGGGTAGGCGACAAGCCGTTGATCAGATACACTTATGATGTGGTAAAAAGAATATTCTCCCGTATAATGGTGGTGTCGAGCCGGCACGAAGCAATTGAGGGCGTGGAGGCACGAATCGTCGAAGACGTTTTTCCCATCTCCGGTTCGATGACCGGTATCGTCTCAGCCCTCCTCAACTCGGATACCGGTTACGTCTTTGTTGTCGGCTGTGATATGCCTTTCCTCAACGAGCAAGCAATACGCTACATGATAGACGAGGTCAACGGGGAAGACATACTTGTTCCCAGGACAGAGGGCGGTCTCGAGCCGACCCATGCCATATACAACAGAAGCTGCATTTCCCCCATGCTTACGGCCCTTGAACGCGGGCAGATGAAGATAAGAGGTGTTTTTGACCTTCTTCGTGTCAGAATCCTGCCTGTGAACTCCCTCTTCTTCAACGGTGACGTGTCGGTCTTCACCAATGTCAACAACCAGGAGGACCTCGAACGTGCAAAAAGAGCGCTCCGATGATGTAGAGATCCGGGAGATGAAGGAAGAGGACCTGGATCAGATAATCGCCATCGAAAAGAAGTCCTTCGCCGCACCTTGGTCTGAAAAGTTATTCCGGGACACTCTCTCCTTCCCCCTTTCCCACAGTTTCATTGCAAGAAAAAAGGTTGACAACAAGGTGGTCGGTTATGCAAACTTCTACCTGATAAAAAACGAGGTACAGATCCTGAACATTGCTGTAGCTCCGGAGTATCGAAAGAAGGGCTATGCGGCCAAATTACTGGAACACGCAATTACCGTCCTGCGGGGCCGGAAAGCGGAAGAGTTCTTCCTTGAAGTGCGGGAGGGAAACGCAGATGCAATCAGGCTCTACAAGGGGTTCGGCTTCAGGAAGGTAGGGAGAAGAAAAAGGTACTACAGCGAAACAAATGAGGACGCCTTCGTCATGTATATGAGAGTAAAGTAGTGGCCCGGATAGATGATATAGAAGGCACGATCGTGAAGAACCAGGTTGTTATACCGGGTTATCGTCTCTTCACGATCAGGCTTTCAAAGCCTATGGCCCCGGTAACGCCCGGGCAGTTTATCATGCTCAAAGTCCCCTCTTCCGACATTTTTCTGAGGAGACCTTTCAGCATCTACAATTACGGGAAAGGAATCGTGTCGGTCCTTTACAAAGTTGTGGGAAAAGGAACTTCACAGCTCGCCCTTTCCGGTAAGGGAGAAAAGGTCATGGTCCTTGGACCTCTGGGCAACGGTTTCACCCTGCTTGACGGGCACGAGCCCGTGATTGTCGCGGGCGGCATCGGCATCGCGGGTGTCTATCTTCTCTGGTCAAGATTGAAAAGAAAAGCTTCTCTGTTCTGGGGATGTACCAACAGTGCCGAAATCGGTCTTCTCAACAGAATCATCACATGCGAACCGCACGTTTCAACCATTGACGGTTCCTTCGGATGCAGGGGCAACGTGGTGGAACTGCTCGCCCAGCGTATCTCGACCCTGAAAAGACCTGTCCAGGTCTTCGCCTGCGGCCCGGAGCCCATGTTCCTCAGCCTTCGGGATCTTTTGAAGGACGAGCGGATACCGTGCCAGGTGTTGGTCGAGGAGAGAATGGCGTGCGGGCTCGGTATCTGCTTTGGTTGCGTGAAGAAAACCCATGATGAGACAGAACCGTACAAGAGGGTATGTAAAGAAGGACCGGTATTCGACTTATGGCAGATCTCTCTATAACGCTTTTTGGCAAGCGACTCAGGAACCCGGTAATGAACGCGTCGGGAACGCTCGGTTACGGCAGTGAAATAGAGCTGCTCTGGACCGTTGATGCACTCGGCGCATATGTGTCAAAAGGGCTCTCCTTTCTGCCGCATCACGGTAACCCGCCCCCGCGCCTTTCGGAAGAGAATTCGGCCCTCATGAACAGTGTCGGCCTCCAGAACATAGGGGTAAAAAGATTCTTTTCGGAAGTTTTCCCTCTTTTTGTCAAGAGACGGACCCATGTCATGATCAACTTCTTCGGCTTTACCGAAGAGGATTATCTGACGTGCGCGGAAAGCATAAAACCCGACGAATTGATCGTCGCCCTTGAAATAAACCTGTCGTGCCCGAATATCAAACAGGGCGGCATATGCCTGGGCAAGGAAGCGGAAGGCGTTTTTCGGATCATCAAGAAGGTGAAGGAGGTTACCTCCCTGCCCCTCGTTGCCAAGCTGACGCCGGAAGTCACTGATATAGTGGCAATCGCGCGCGCCGCGTACGAGGCAGGCGCAGACGGCATCACTGTCCTTAACACGTTCCCTGCTGCAACCGTCGATATTGAGAAAATGAACATTCCCCTGCGCGGCGGTCTCTCGGGACCCTTTCTCAAGCCCATGGCTCTCCGGGCAGTGGCGGATATTTCAAAAAGTATTCCCGTTCCCGTAATAGGGGTGGGCGGGATCATGAACGACCGGGATGCGCTTGCATTTCTCATGGCAGGCGCAACAGCCGTCCAGGTCGGAACGGCGACTTTCGTGGATCCCTTCACCATACCGAAGATTGTCAAAGGAATCGAGGCATACATGGAGGCACACCATATAGCGGACATAGGCCGGATCACAGGAACAGCCCGTGCTGAAGGTTGAGTCTTATGAAAGCGGCATTGCGACGGAGATCGAACAAGGCCTCAAGCTTCCCCATCTCATAGCCCGGATTCTCGCGATCCGGGGCATCAAGACGACCGATGAAGCCGAGCGCTTTCTCTACCCGAAAGTGGAGCACCTCTCCGATCCCTTTCTCCTGCCCGATATTGAAGAGGCCGTGAACACCGTCATCGAGGCGGTCAGAACCGGAGCGAAGATAGCGCTTTTCGGCGATTACGACGCAGACGGCATCACGTCGACTGCCCTGATGCTCAATTTTCTGAAAAAAATCGGCGTCAGTCCTCACACCTACATACCAGGCAGGGTCGAGGGCTACGGCCTCAATATCGAGACGGTGAAAAGCCTGAAAGAGCAAGGAATCGAACTGCTCATCTGCCTCGATTGCGGATCGTCAAATGTAAAGGAGATCGAAGCGGCCAAAGAATTGGGCATGGACACCGTGGTCATAGACCACCACGAGGTGAGCGACCCGGCTCCACGGCCGAAAGCCCTTGTCAATCCCAAGAGAAAAGACTCCGTTTTCCCCACGAGAGAACCGGCTGCCTGCGGAGTTACCTTCTTCTTTCTCCTTGCCCTGAGAAGAACCCTCCACAGAAAAGGACTTCTTCCGAACCCCATGAACCTGAAGCGCGAACTCGACCTCGTCACGGTGGGGACCGTGGCGGACATGGTCCCTTTGACCGGCGACAACAGAATTCTGGTCAAATTCGGCATGGAGATGATGCGGAAGCAGCCGAGAATGTGGCTCAGATCATTCTTCAGGCAAGGCATCCTGTATCACGAGGCCGACGGGTATGCCCTGAGCTTCATTATAGTACCGCGCATCAATGCAGCAGGCCGGGTATCAAACCCTGTCACCGCCCTTCAATTCCTCACGTCACAGGAAGAAGAGGAAGCGGATAGGCTCCTTCTTGAACTGGATAAGGCAAACCGGCAACGGCAGGGGATAGAAGAAGGCATTGTCCAGGAGGCTCTTCGAAGGATTGAAACGGAAAACCTCTCCGGCAGGTGCTCTCTCGTGCTTTACAAGGAGGACTGGCCAATAGGGGTCCTCGGCATCGTTGCGCAGAAGTTGGCGGAAAACTATGGGAAACCGTGCATTGTCTTCACGAGGGTGAACGGCACATGGAAGGGGTCTGCGAGAGGGGTTCCGGGGCTGGACCTTCACGGCACGGTAAGCACCCTTTCCCCTCTTCTGCTCAAATACGGGGGCCACAAATTCGCATGTGGATTGTCGTTGAAGGAGGAAAATCTGTCGCGCTTTCCGGAGGCGTTCGAAGAGGCGGTCAAAGAATGTCTCGTCGAGGTGGAAAGGGCTGTCAAGGTCGATGCGATCATTGAATTCGACGATCTGACCAGGGAACTTGTGGAGTATATAGAACTGCTCGCACCTTTCGGCATGGGAAACCCGCGGCCCGGTCTTCTGCTCACGCCTTCTTCCGTTTCCCTCACCAACAGATTTGTCAAGTTAACCGACCAGAAGAAAAGAACATGGCGTGGATATCTGCAAAAGAGAACTGCCTTGCCCGATGCCCCTGATGCAAGGGTTGTTGCCTGCCCGGCAATAAAAGAAGAGATGGGGGAGAAGTTCATCCAGCTCCATGTCCGGGAATTTGTGACCGAGTAGTGCCCTCCCCTGCGGGCGCGACGGGATAGCCTTCCGGCCGGTAACGTCCCTTCCAATCCCCTCTCCAACCCGTTATAATATGCCGATGGATGCATTTCTCTCCATGCTTGAGCACTGCGAGCTCTGTCCGAAACGATGCGGGACCAACCGGCTGGAAGGGCAGAGGGGCTTTTGTGGCGCAGGGAGAGAACCTGTCATTGCCCATTACGGTCTCCATTTGGGCGAAGAGCCGCCCATATCCGGGACAGCAGGATCAGGCACGGTCTTTTTTTCTCCGTGCAATCTCCGCTGCGTCTTTTGCCAAAATCATCAAATCAGCCACAAGGTACAGGGTGAAAAGGTGACCGGTGAAAAGCTTGCAGAGGTCTTCTTTGAACTCGAAAAGAGAGGCGCCCACAACATAAACCTCGTCAGCCCGACGCCTTATGCCCCGCAAATAGCCGCCGCCATCAGGACCGCGAAGGAACGGGGCATCGCCATCCCCTTCCTCTACAACACTAATGCCTACGAAAACAGGGAAACCATAGCCGTTCTCGACGGGCTAATCGACATCTATCTTCCCGATTTCAAATACTGGAGCGGCGAGATAGCGGAGAGGCTGTCATCCGCCCCTCATTATCCTGGTGCCGCCGAGGCGGCTATCGCGGAAATGTGGTCCCAGGTAGGAGATCTCGTGATAGAGGACGGGGTTGCGACAAAAGGCCTTATAATCCGCCATCTGGTCCTTCCCGGTGCCCTGGCAGGGACAAAAAGGATCGTCGAATGGATCAAGGAGAAAATCGGTCCGCAGACGACGATCAGCCTCATGTCCCAGTACTACCCCACGCATAAGGCTGAAAAGTATCCGATCATCAATCGCAGGATCAGAAGCGGGGAATATGACCCGCTAATTGAATTCCTCTGCGAGGAAGGCTTTGAGAATATCTTTGTCCAGGAATTGGAAAGTGCTGAGGTCTTTCTGCCTGATTTTGAGAGAAAGAGGCCGTTTCAGGCGGGATAAGGCCGTTTTGTTGCCCATATTGAATAACATTACACCGCAGGTTGAATTCAACTCATGGAGGGACTTATGGAAATGAAGACAGTACGGGTGGATATACCGGAAGGGATGAATATTATTATCGGGCAGTCCCATTTTATCAAAACGGTGGAGGATCTTTACGAAACGCTCATCGCATCCTCTCCCCACCTCAAATTCGGTGTTGCCTTTTCCGAGGCGAGCGGTCATTGCCTCGTGCGTCACGAAGGCAACGACGAGGAACTGGAGAAACGGGCGGCCGAAACGGCGTTCTCACTGGCCTGCGGGCACGTATTCGTCATATTCCTGAAAGAGGGCTTTCCCATCAACGTGCTCAACGCGATCAAGGGCTGCCAGGAGGTATGCCGGATTTTCTGCGCCACCGCCAATCCCATTGAGGTCGTTGTCGCGTCTACCGAACAGGGCAATGGCATCATGGGCGTTATCGATGGATCAAGGCCGAAAGGTATAGAGGACGAAGAAGGTAAGGCCTGGCGTAAGGACCTGCTCAGAAAATTCAAGTACAAGCTGTAAGGGTTGGATCTATTGGTGCGGAGCCCATCCGTTCCAACATCCCAAGAACAGACGGGCTCCGCACCCGCTTCTCACAGGGTCATGAGAACAAGTTCGTGATCGTTTAAGTCTTTATACAGCTTGTGCAGCTGCTCCTCGCTCTCCATCACGAAAGTTGCCGTTATCGACATATATTTGTCGCCACTGCTCGTCCGGCTCGCATAGGCTATCTCAGAGCCGTCTGTAAGATGCCTCTCGATGATCGTCGTCACCACCGAATAGAACTCGTTCGTATTCTTCCCCATGACCTTTAGCGGATACGAACAGGGGAAATCGAAGACTTTTTCATTGTTTTCATTTTTCATCACGTTGCCTGCCTTTCTCTTTTTCCACGGGCATTTACCTCGCCCGACCGAATAGTATATAGCCGCGGAAAGGCAACCTCAAGCCTTCAGCATCTGCTTGTTTATCGTGGAAATGCGGTTCGACCCTTACCCACCGCCGATAGGAGGGAAAAGGGCGAGCGTATCGCCGTCGTTCAGCTCAACGCTTGCCTTCACATGGCGTCCGTTCACGAAGACAAGCGTGGCCTGATCGTCGGAAATACCAAGTTCCTTCATTACCTGTTCGACAGTCGTACCCGGATTGAATGCACGTGTCTCTTCATCAAAACGGCCCGTTTGCAAGAAGGCGAAGAGCTTTATGGTGATTCGCATACCTTTAGATTGATCCATTCGCTTTCCGGTGCCCAACTGGTATTCTTGAGGGAGGAACATGGCATTGGCTGCCCCTCGGATAACACGTCCTTACAACCGTAAAAGAAATCGTCGGACTGTCCCGCAAAGAATGCCTTCAACTCGTCGGCTTCCAGAAAAATACCCCTCGAAAGGAAGAGAGGCCCGAGCCCTGCCATGAGCAGGTTAAAAAGCTTCACACGGAAAAGGCCTTCCTTCCTGAGGGAATATTGTCTCTCTTCCTTGTAGGTGATAACCCGGCGAAAGGATGCATAAAATCCGTCACGCCTCATGGTAGCGCCTACAAGGCCCGGCATGGCCGACGAAAGCGCGAGAGTGGAGCCTTCGCCGATAACTGCGGAATCTATATCGTCCACCGGCTTCCCGTCCAGGAACACCGTGCTGATGCTCTTCCGGACACATTCAGATGATAATCCTATCTGCCCGCACAGCATTTCCCGGATGCTTCCTCCCAACCAAGCCTTCACGTAAAAACCTCTCTGAAGAATGGGGTAAAACCTCGGCATAAGAACAGATTCAACAGTCAGGCACAAAGATTGAATGGAATCCTTCTGTCGCACCTTCCTTTACCAGTTGAATACCTGATCAAGCTCCTGATCACTTATCTGAAATGTCACATTATGGGGTGGCACCGGCTGTGTCCTGAAAAACGCGGGCAATCTGTCCTTTTCTTTCCCGAGGCCGGCCTCGATGTTAAAATTCCTCTCCATGGTAAGAATCTTCTTCCCCAGGGCCGTCACATCACTCGCGGTAAGGCTGAGCCCGTAGAATGCATTAAGCATGTCGAGCAACGCCTGAAAGGTCTCGGGTTGATCAAGAACGGCAAAGGCAATAAAAAGGCACATGCCCGTCGTATCGATTGCTGCGGTAGCCACCTGGAGGTTCCTGGAAAGCTCTATCTGTCCCTCCGACTTAAGGGGATCGACAAATCCTCCCACCTTGAGGATATTCGTTGCCACGGCATACCCTGCCGTATGATCGGCTCCCATGGGGCTTGTGGCGTAGGTAACACCTATGCCTTGTACCGCTCTGGGATCATAGGCAGGCAATCCCTGGCCCTTCACCACGGGCACCTTCTCGGCGCCGAAAACCTTACCGGTAATCGCAGCGCCGCTGCCGATTATACGGCCTATTGGTGTGCCTTTTCGAACTTCTTCTATAAGGCTGATTGCCCCGTCTGCATCGCCGAAAGCGAGGAACCCTGCATCCATGGCAACGCCGATGGTAACACCCATCTCTATGGTATCAAGTCCGATGTCATCATCAAGAAAGTCCATCCTGGCAATCTTGTCCAGATCGTCGATCCCGCAGTGCCCTCCGTGGGCCCACACCGTTTCGTATTCCGGTTGCTTGCTCACATAATGACCATCTTTATCATGATACAGACCTGAGCAGCGGATAACGCAACCCTTGTGGCAGCCGTGGGTAGCAAGACCCCCGCGCTCTGTTTCCAGAGCCGCCTCTGTCTCACCGCTTATCTTCGAAGCCCCCGCGAACCTCCCCTGCTTAAAGTTGTAGGTCGGGTAACCCCCTGCCTCGTTAAGGATATTGGTGAGGACATTCGTGCCAAAGGCGGGGAGCGCCTGGCCTGTCACGGCATGCCGCCTCAACCCCTCCACAAAGGCCTTATTCGCGTCTCTGAACTTCTCCGGGTCTTTCGGAGTGCGGGCCTTCATGCCGGTATCATCAAGCACAATGACTTTGACCCCTTTGGAGCCCATAACTGCTCCGACACCACCCCGGCCCGCATGCCTCGCAGGTCTCAGCTCCATATCCGTGCAGGCGATAGAGGCAGCGGCCAGCTTCATTTCGCCGGCTGGCCCTATGGAGATGCATGCCACCTTGTCACCGTATTCTTTCGTCATTCTTGCGACGGTCTCGTAATTACCCAGCATTTTCAGGCTGTTATCGACAGCACAGGTGACCCCATCCTTATTGATGAAAATCTTGTACAGATCATCGCTTTTCGGCTTTCCTTCGAGGATGATGGCAGCATATCCGAGGCGAGCCAGAACTTGTGCGGGCTGGCCCCCTGCATTCGCCTCTTTAATGCCCTCAGTCAAAGGACTTTTGCACCCCACAGAAAGCCTGCCTGACATTGCCGCACGTGTTCCACTCAGAAGACCGGGTGCAATAACGAGCTTATTCGCGTCGCCCAGAGGGTGGCATGTTGGTGGAACCTCTTTGCTGACAACGGCAGATGTCAGGCCGCGTCCGCCCAGTCCCGCGTAGTTGCCGAGCGAAGCAGCGGCCGCTCTCGGACCTCCTTCGGCCCCCATATCGATCCTTAAGATCTTATCCATAATGCACCTCCTGAAGGTAGGCTACAATATCATTATTTGCCTATTTTCATGGGACTGCAAGCAAGAAAAAGTGCTATATAGACAGTAGGAAAAGACAGCTGAGTGAGTTGAGGGTTGTTTCCGGTTTGATAGCTTCTTGATGGATGGATTGATGGCGCGGTAAAAAGCTTCAGATGCAAGGGCCGCGCGGGCGGAACGGCGGCGTAGCAGAACTACGTCGGGGTCCCGGAGTGCGCGGGGAACATCGCAGATCAGGTTTTTTCCGCGCCCATCTCCTTTATGTTCCCATTTCCCAGGATGACAAATACTTCTTCTGTTCTTTCGTCAACTTGTCTATCGTTACCCCTCGCGTCTGCAACTTCAAGAGAGCAACCTGTTTGTCAATCTCTTCCGGTACACCGTACACCTTGGTCGCAAGGTTCTTTCCCTTCTTCCACACGTATTCCGCACAGAGCGCCTGGTTCGCAAAGCTCATGTCCATGACTTCCGAGGGGTGGCCTTCTGCCGCAGCAAGATTGACCAATCTTCCATCGCCAAGGAGATAGATCCGTTTACCGTCCTCCAGCGTATATTCATCAAGGAAGGTCCTCAGCCTCCTCTTTTCCGTTTTCATGGCTTCCAGTGCGTCTATATCGATCTCGACATTGAAGTGGCCTGAATTGCAGACGATAGCGCCATCCTTCATACGCATGAAATGTTCTTTGCGAAGCACGTGGATGTCGCCCGTGACCGTCACGAAGATGTCCCCTGTCCTGGCCGCCTGCGACATCTCCATTACCTCAAACCCGTCCATGAGGGCTTCGAGTGCCCTTAAGGGGTTGATCTCGGCCACAATGACATGCGCGCCGAGCCCCTTGGCCCTCATGGCTACCCCCTTGCCGCACCAGCCATACCCTGCGACGACGAACTTGGACCCGGCAATCAGCATATTTGTCGCCCGCAGGATGCCGTCTATGGTGCTTTGCCCCGTGCCGTACCGGTTATCGAACATGTGCTTCGTGTAGGCATCGTTGACAGCGACCACGGGAATTCTCAACACCCCTTCCTGTTCCATGCTCTTCAGCCGGATCACCCCGGTTGTTGTCTCTTCAGTGCTCCCCAGCACGCCTTCGATCAACTCATTCCTCTTGTCCGGCTTCAGCTTTGTCACCCAGTCCTTGACCGTTTTGTGGAGCCCATCATAACGCTCGAAGGCGATCATGTGCAAGGCTCCCACCAGATCGGCGCCGTCATCCATGGTAAGATTGGGCATAAAGGCAAGCGCCTTCATGATATGCGTGTAGTACTGGTCTTCGTTCTCGCCTTTGATCGCAAAAACCGACACGCCTGAGTGTTTGACTATGCTCGCTGCTACGTCGTCCTGGGTACTCAAAGGATTGGAGGCACACACAAGCACTTCTGCGCCACCTGCCTTGAGGGTAGCGGCCAAGTTGGCCGTCTCCGTCGTCACGTGAAGGCAGCACGATATACGCACGCCCTTCAAGGGCTTCTCTTTTTCGAACCTCTCCCGCACCTTCCTGAGGACCGGCATCCTTCGCTCTGCCCATTCCGCTTTGTCCCGCCCGGTATCGGCGGTCTTTATGTCCTTGACGTCAAAATCCATCTGTCCTCCTCTAGATTCCTGCCCGTTTTCTGATCGTGTCCACCATGTCGAGGCGCTCCCATGTAAATTCCGGCTCATTTCTCCCGAAATGGCCGCAGCACGCCGTCTTTTTGTATATAGGTCTCAGGAGATCGAGTTTCTCGATTATCTTCCTCGGTCTCAGATCAAACAGCTCCAGGATTATTTCAGCTATTTTGTCGGGGCTGATCTTTGCGGTTCCGTTCGTATCCACCATAACCGACACCGGCTCCGCCACACCGATCGTGTAGGCAATCTGGACTTCCATCCGGTCAGCAAGACCTGCCGCAACAAGATTTTTCGCAATATACCGGGCCATGTAAGACGCGCTTCTGTCAACCTTTGAAGGGTCTTTGCCCGAGAAGGCACCACCGCCGTGGCTGCCGACACCGCCATACGTATCGACGATGATCTTGCGTCCCGTCATGCCGCAGTCTCCCTTGGGGCCGCCCACGACGAACCTTCCTGTTGAGTTCACATATATTTTTGTATTCTTGTCTACAAGCTCGGCGGGTATTACCTTCTTGATCACCTCTTCGGTCACCCCTTCCCGAACCATATCTCCCGTGACATCGGGGTTGTGCTGGGCCGCAATGACAACGGCGTCCACCCTTCTCGGAACCTTATCTATGTACTCGATCGTGACCTGGCTTTTTCCATCAGGTCTCAGGAACGGCAGGGTCTTGTTCTTTCTGGCTTCCGCCAGTCTCGCCACAAGCTGGTGGGCAAACATTATCGTCATCGGCATATATTCCGGCGTCTCATTGCAGGCGTAACCGAACATCAAGCCCTGATCTCCGGCGCCCTGCTCATGATCTGCCGTCTCGTTGACACCCATGGCTATATCGGGTGATTGCTCGTCAATTGCGGTCAGCACCGAGCAGGTTTCCCAGTCAAAGCCCATGGATGAGTTGTTATATCCTATACCTTTGATCGTCTCTCTGACGATGTCCGGAATATGCACGTAACAACTGGTAGTGATCTCGCCACCAACCAAGGCCAGTCCTGTCGTCACAAGCGTCTCGCAGGCCACTCTGGCCTTTTTGTCCTGTGCAATGATTGCATCGAGGATTGAATCCGAGATCTGGTCGGCTACTTTATCGGGATGCCCCTCAGCGACCGACTCCGAGGTGAAAAGAAATCTTGTCATGCTCATGAAACCACCTCCTGTTAATTGTGCGCTTCTTATAAACGCGGGTTCATTGGAAAGTCATCGGGAAAGAGGCTCGCCATTTCCTTTCTGAGAAGGTATTCGCTCTCTTTCGCAGAGTCCTTTGTCAGGATTTCCTTCACGAGGTCTCTGCAATAGCTGTGGCTGAGGCCTCTGATAATCTTCTTGACCCGGGGAATGATGTAAGCATTCATGCTCAGCTCGTCAAGGTCCAAACCCAGAAGTATGGGCACATAGAGCGGCTCGCCGGCCATTTCCCCGCATAACGATACTGCAATCTTTCTGGAATGGGCATCGTCCACCGTCTTCTTGATCATCCTCAGGACAGCGGGATGAAGCGGCTCGTAAAGATACGAGACATATTCGTTGATCCTGTCTATGGCAAGCGTGTACTGAATGAGGTCATTCGTGCCGATGCTGAAAAAATCTACTTCCTGGGCAAGAAGGTCGGTAATCATGGTCGTTGAAGGCACCTCAATCATGATCCCGATCTCGATCTCTTCATTGAACTCCACTTTCTCCGCTCGCAGTTCCTCCATGCATTCCCGCAGGATCGCTTTGGCGTTCTTTACCTCTTCCATACCGGAAACCATGGGAAAAAGTATCCTCAATGGCCCGAAGGTGCTTGCCCGCAGGATTCCCCGGAGTTGGGCCTTAAAAAGGTCCACTTCCTTGATGCAGAGACGAATGGCGCGCAGCCCCATAGCCGGATTAATCTCTTTCGGCACTTCTATCTTTGACGCAAACTTGTCCCCCCCCAGGTCGAGGGTTCGTATGGTGGTATACTTGATTGCACGGTTCTCGGCAAGCTTCCTGTAAATATGGTAATGGTCCATCTCGGTGGGAAGGGTCTTCCTGGAAAGATAGATATATTCCGTCCGATAGAGCCCGATCCCCTCGGCACCGTACCGCTCCACAATATCCATCTCCACAAGCAGCTCGATATTGGCGCCGACCTTTATCTTAAACCCGTCCTTGGTCTCCGACTTCAGCTTTGCGATCCGGAGGAATTCCTTCCTTTGCGCGGTGAGATGAGCTTGCCTTGTCAGGTACTCCTTCTGCATTTCCTTGCTCGGGTTTATGATTACTACCCCTTCTTCGCCATCTATAACAATCGTGTCGTTATTCTTTACAAGGCCGGTGATGGAGCCGAGGCCGACTACTGCCGGAATCTCGAGGGCCCTCGCCACAATCGATGTATGTGACGTACGTCCGCCTACATCGGTAACGAATCCGGATACCTTGCTGAGGTTCAACTGAATCGTATCGGCGGGAGACAGGTCATGGGCCACAATGACCGCCTTTCCTTTCAAGGCCTTCACATCGTCGATCCCCGAGACCTTCCCCTTCACCATGATCCGGAGAAGCCTCTGCAGAATATGGTTCAGATCCTGCCCGCGCTCTCTCAGGTACGGGTCTTCAACCTTCTCAAAACTACTCAAGAACTTGGATACCACCAGGTCGAGGGCCCATTCGGCATTGATCCGTTGCCTCCTGATAGTATCGATGATGTCGTCATAAAAATACCTGTCTTGCAGAATAAGCAGATGGGCGTCTATGATAAACGCATGTTTCCGTATTTCATCGTCAGGTATGGATTGTTTGATATTGTTCAGTTCATCGACAGCGCTCTTGATCGCCGCTTTGAACTTCGCAATCTCCTTCGCAACCTGCTCTTCCTTTATTGAGTGTTTCGTGACATGGATCTTACCCCGTTCCAGCAGATACACCTTCCCTATGCATATGCCGGATGAGACAGCAATCCCTTTCAGGGTCCTGTTAAGAAACCTCTCCTGATTCATATTTCTCCAAAACCGTCATCGATCAGTTTGCCGAGGTCCTGAAACGCCTGCTGTTCGTCTGAGCCGTCAACCTTCAGCATCAGTTTCGTCCCTAGCGGACAGGCAAGCATCAGGAGACCCATGATACTTTTTCCGTTTACCCTTTGTCCATCCTTTTCCACCCATACGTCAGACCGGTACCCCGATGCCTTCTTTACGAACAGGGCAGCAGCCCGGGCATGAAGCCCAAGCCTGTTTCTAATGGTAAAAATCCCTTCCATTGGGTTACTCCGCTTTTCGCACATTGAGAATGTCCGTCGCCAGATATATATTCTTCTTGCCGTAATTGGCAATGAAACTCGCAAGTTCCGATAGGGTCCTTCCCTGCCGGTACGTCACCAGCTTTATCAGCATGGGAAGATTGGTGCCCGTTACCACTTCCACTTTTCCTTCCTCGAGAAAAGAGAGGCTGATATTGGAAGGGGTTCCGCCAAACATATCGGTAAGGATAACTGTTCCGTCGCCGGACTCGGCGTTCTTGATGGCATCAGTGAGTTTCTTCTTGATCTTTTCGACGTCCTCGTCGGGAAAGATGTCCACATATTCGAATTGGTCCTGCTTTCCCACTATCAGCTCGGTGGCAGCGACCATCTCACGAGCAAGGTTGAAATGAGCCACAACAACAATTCCTATCATCGCTCCTCCTTGTCGATGTCCCTATGTACCACAGTCACGTTGTAATCCATTATGCGCAGATGCCCTTCCAGCTCATTTACAAGAGACACGGACCTATGTCTTCCTCCGGTACATCCGATACAGATGGTGAGATAACTCTTTCCTTCCTGCTCGAAGAGAGGTATGAGGGTTACAAGAAAATCGAGCAACATCGGGAAGAAACGGTCGTATACTTCATTCGACTTGACGTAATCGACAACATCCTTGGAAAGCCCTGATTTGCTTTTCAAACCCTCCACAAAAAACGGATTGGGCAGAAAACGAACGTCCTGCACGATGTCAGCCTCAAGCGGGATACCATAAGCATAGCCGAAAGAGATCAGATTGATCTTCATCCTCTTTTCGCTCTCGCCATAGGTGCTTATCACGAAATTGCGAAGGCCGTTGGTCGTGAAGAGCGAGGTGTCGATCACTTTATCCGACATATCCTTTATCCACTTTACCTGTTCCCGCTCCTTGGACAGGGCATCCTTTATATTGGAAACATCGTAAATGGGGTGAGCCCTTCTTGTTTCCTTGAACCTTCTGAATAATACCTCGTCCGAGCTTTCAAGGAATACCAGCTCGGCCCCATATTTATCCTTGATCTTTTTTAGCACGCGCTTTCCTTCACTGAAGAATTCGCGCTCCCGTATATCAGTGACGAAGGCCGATTTTGTAAGCTTTGATTCGGTCGAGGGGTAAAGATCGAGAAACTTTTGCATCAACACCAGGGGAAAGTTGTCCACGCAGAAATAACCGGCGTCCTCAAGCGCTTTAAGGAAGGTTGTCTTGCCGGATCCGGAAATACCGCTCAAAATGAGGATCTTCATTCCCTGCCTCGTTCCGTAGTATTCAGGATCTTTTTCTCCAATTCCCGCGCCGTATCTATCCCCTCTTTCTTCAACGCATGGTTTCTGCACGCGAGTTCCACGATTGCAGAAGCATTCCTTCCCGGGCTTATAGGGATGCGTATCAGAGGCAAATCAATGCCGAGAAGCCTGTACTTGTCCTCCCTCAAGCCTACTCTTTCATACTCTATGTTATTGTCCCAGTCAAGTAATTCAACGACAAGTTCTATCTTTTTTCGATGTCTGACCGCCGAAATGCCGAAGAGCTGACGGATGTTGACTATACCGATGCCCCTTATCTCGAGCAGGTTTCGGATCATTTCAGGTGCCTCTCCGGTTAATTCAAGAGCCCCTATCTTCTTCACCTCTATTATGTCATCGCTCACAAGGCGATGCCCGCGCATCACCAGGTCGAGGGCATTCTCGCTCTTACCGATGCCGCTCCTGCCGATTATGAGCACGCCTACGCCCATAATCTCCATGAGAACCCCGTGGACCATGCCTGTAGGAGCAAGCTTTTCTTCCAGAAAACGGGTGATTCGCTCAATAAACACGGAACTGACGAGCCTCGTTCTCAGCAGGGCTATGCCCTTCGCTTCTGTTTCTGTCAGCAAATAGTCCGGAACTTTCAGGTTTCTGGTCACGATGAAGCATGCAACGTCCCGGCTGCACAACTCTTTGACGATCTTCTCACCGTCTTCCGGTTTCAATTCACGCAGGTACGAAATCTCCGTGTAGCCGAGAATCTGCACCCGGTGCGGGTGGAGGTAGACCATGTAGCCGGCTATAACCAGCCCGAGCTTCTGTATTCTGGGATTATATACCTTCTTTAAGGTTCCTCTGGAACCCGATATGACTTCGAGTTCCAGGCCGTATTCTTTGTCGTCTGCGAGTTCCTGAACCGTTATCCCTTTCATCCACCGAACTTCTCGTCTTCTCCAACAATATCCGCATAAAGGTCTTTGCTATCGCCTTGCTCAGTGAGCCGCTTGCGGAATGATGGGTCTCTCAAGATCCTTGAAATCCGGGATAACATTTGAATATGAAGGCCCGCCGAATCTTCAGGGGCTAATAGCAGAAAAAAAATATGGACCGGTTTTCCATCTACGGCGTCAAAGTCTATACCTTCCTTCGACCTCCCAAAGGCACAGAGCAATCGTCCTATGCCCTTCATCTTCCCATGGGGAATCGCTACTCCGTCGCCAATCCCCGTGCTTCCAAGTTTTTCCCTCTCAAGGATAACGTCGACAGCCGCCTCAACGTCAGAAATAAGGCCCGTGGTCTTGAGGGCGGACGCAAGCTCCGTAAGGACCTGTCTTTTTGTCCCGCCATGCAAATCGGCGATGACACAGGATTCCTTCAGAGCCTCCTTCATGTTCATATGGCCCTTCCCCTGGTCTCGATAAGGCCGAAGTTGCCATCCTTTCTTTTGTACATGACACAGACGTTGCCTCTTTCTATGTCGCGGAATATGATGAATCCGTCACCCGACGCGCCGAGTTGCATCCTGGCCTCTTCAGGGTCCATCGGTTTTGCATCCATGGTCCGTAACATAATGATCTGCCCGCCCTTCTCTTCCTTTCCGGAAACGGCGTATTTCGGTTTACCTTCACGGTATTGCTTTACCCTGTCCCTGTAGCGGCTCAGCCTTGTCTCGAGCTTGTCCAAGATCTTGTCAACCGCCGCGTACATATCGTTCATCACTTCGTGGGCATTAATTACCACGCCATTAAGGGTAAACATCACATCAACCCTCTGCCGGTACTTCCGCTCAAGCGAAAGGACGACATGGAGGTCGAGCGGTATCTCCACATATTTCTGCAGCCTCGATAGCTTTTCCTCTACGTACTTCTTCAGACCGTCATCAGGAGCGATGTGTCTGAAACTGATGGTGATATCCATGCTTCCCCCAATCAATAGAATAAGGCCGGCGTACGCCGACCAAGGCCAAAAAGCTATCAGATGAAAAAAAACTTGTCAACTTCAATTATCGGGCGACCCGCACGCGGGTACCGGGGGCCGGCCCCGGTCGCCCGGCTAATCCAGTCGCCTCCGCTCACGCGAAGACTGGATATGAAGAACCTCTCTGTATTTGGCGACCGTTCTCCTTGCAATCTTTACGTTAAACCGCTCCTTGAGCAGAGCGACGATCTCTTCGTCCTTCAGCGGGTTACCTTTGTCTTCCTTCGCCACTATTTCTGATATGCAGTCCATCACTGCATTTGCCGATTGCGCGTCACCGTTCTCGCTGCCCACTCCCGTCGTGAAGAAAAACTTCATCTCAAAGACGCCGCACGGGGTACCCATATACTTGTTGGTCGTTATCCGGCTCACGGTCGACTCGTGAACACCGACATAATTCGCCACATCCTTCAATATGAGGGGTTTCAGGCAACGGATGCCCTTGTCAAAAAATTCCCTCTGGAAGTCCACGATGCTCTTTGCAACGAGATAAAGGGTCCTTTGCCTCTGTTGAAGGCTCTTCATAAACCATTCCGCCTGCTTGATCTTCTTCTTGATATAGTCCTTCGTGTCTCCGTTGAGCTTCTCGCTGACAAAAAGCTCGACATAGTACCTGTTCATTCTCAGGTCAGGAACCCCTTCGTCATTAAGAAAAACATCAAAACCGTCTTCTCCTTTGATCACATGAACATCAGGGACAACATAGATGGGCTGGTCACTCTCGTAGTTACGTCCCGGTTTGGGATCAAAACTCTTGATCGTCTCGAATACCGCCCTGACCTGATCCACTGAATAGCCTGTTTTCCGAGCGACCTCGCGAAGGTCCATTTTCTTGAAAAGATCAAAATGGTTGTTTACGATGTCTTCGAAGACCTCGTCTTTTTCACCTCTGTCTTCATACTGCAGGAGCAGGCACTCCTTCAAATCCCGTGCTCCCACTCCTGGCGGATCGAGCTTCTGGACCTTTTTCAGGACGATTTCAAGTGACTCCGCCGGTATTCCGGACATTTCGGATATCTCTTCAAGAGAAGAAGCCAAATAGCCGTTGTCGTCGATGTTCTCGATGATCCATTCGGCCCAGACCCTCTCTTCCTTGGAAAAATCGGAAAGTCCCACCTGCCAGCGAACATAGTCGCGAAGATTGCTCGCCTTCTTCACGATATTCTCGTAATCCGGATACTCTTTGTCCTCCCTGGTAGTAAAGTCTTCAGAAGGGGAATACCTCTCTAGCCATTCGAGCATCTCTTCCTTCTTTTGTGTTTCCGCATCATCAGGCTGTTCTTCTTCAACCTCCAGAACCGGATTCTCCTTGATCTCCTGCTCGATGGCTTCCACCAGTTCGAGTTGTGAAAGCTGGAGCAGTTTTATCGCCTGCTGAAGCTGCGGCGTCAGAACAAGCTGTTGTGCAAGCCTTTGCGTCTGCTTAAGTTCCAACATCGATGTAAAACTCCTCACCCAGATAGACATCTCTCGCCAATCTGCTCTTCGCGATTTCAAACGGGTCGCCCTCGATGAGGATTTTCCCATCGCTTATTATGTAGGCCCTGTCACAGATCGGCAAGGAATCGCGCACATTATGATCGGAGATCAGGATTCCTATTCCTTTCTTCTTGAGTCCCAACACTATTTTCTTGAGATCGGAAATAGAAATGGGATCGATACCCGAGAAGGGCTCGTCAAGGAGCATGAACTTGGGAGCGATCATCATAGCGCGGGCTATCTCCAATCTCCTCCGTTCACCACCGGACAGCGAATCAGCATTATTACCGGCCAGATGTTCCAGCCTGAATGATTCCAGGATCTCCTGTATCTTACGTTCGATGATCGTTTTGTCGCTTTCATGAAATTCAAGGATTGATCTGAGATTGTTCGCAACGCTCATTTTCTTGAATATCGAGGGTTCCTGGGGCAGATACGTAATGCCCTTGCGGGCGCGAAGGAACATGGGAAGGTCCGTCAG
Source organism: Syntrophorhabdaceae bacterium PtaU1.Bin034 (assembly GCA_002067405.1). Next base: position 25,541 of record MVRP01000013.1, read on the forward strand.
ATTGTCGAAATCAACGGTGATCTCTCCGCCGTCAGGCCTGATAAAGCCAATGATCATGTAAAACGTGGTCGTTTTACCTGCACCGTTCGGTCCGAAAAGGCCCACAACTTCGCCCGTATCCATATAGACGCTCACATCGTTCACTACCTTTCGGGAGCTATACGACTTGGATAAATGTTGCGCCTTGAGCACCGACGTCTGCTGCAGACTCATTTTTCCACCAATTTTTTCACCGTCGCTGTTCAATTCGCATTTTCGGTTTTTCTACAGAAAACTTGTCTGTTGCGAGGTTATATACTATCGTTTCACCGCGCATTTCTACGTTTTCTTTAGTAATCTTAGGATCTTCCTTAAGCACAACGTTCTCTTCCTTAAAATAATATACTGCCCGCTCACTTTTGGCAATAGTACCCTGTGACATGATACGGACCTTCCCCACGGCATCTATCTTCTCTATGGTGTCCTCATTGCTCCTCACATAAACCTTATCGCAGAAAAGGTCCATCCGTTCACCTTTCACCGCCACCCGGCCCTCGAATATGTACATGTTGTCATTCAGAAGGTATACAAACTTATCGGAAGAGAATTTGAAGTTTCCCTTCTCGCCTTTCACGCTTCCACTCACATCCTTTTGCACTGTGATTATCTGCTCCTTGGTGTCGGCGTTCAATCCCACACCAACCATAGTGAACCTCTTGCCCTGTACATCGACAGGCGCCGGGGTGAAGGCGAGAGATTTCTTGAAATCAAAGTTCATGGAACTGCTTTTTATGTGATATTCGTCCTTGTAGATTACCTCAACGTCGTTCATCCACCCTACTTCCTTCTCCGTGTCCATCTCACCCTTTGATCCTTTAAAGAGCACGGTGGTACCCGGTTTGGGCTTATACTCGCCGTCGATACCTTCCAATTCAACCATAGACTTGTCTATATATTTGCGCACGAGCTTGGCTCGCAATTCCCAATCTACGACGCCCTTCTTCTCCCCTGAATACTTAACATCCTTGAAAACCAGGACTTTCTTTACTTCTTCGGACCGGTTGGAGGTAACGCGTTCAGGCTTCTTGATGAAGAAGTAGGCGGAGAGGAAAACGATTGCCAGAATAAACCCTGATGCTATGTAGACGGTTGTTGTACGTTTGTTCATCGGTCCTCATACGATCTTTGCCTTCAAAAGATCGTGAATGTGAATAATACCGACAGGGCGTTTCTTGTCTTCCCTTTCAAAAACGAACAGGGAGGTTATCGAGAATTCCTCCATTTCCTTTAAGGCATAAGCTGCGAGCGCATCCTTTTCTATGCCTTTGGGGCTCGCGGTCATCACGTCTCTTGCACGTTTATTGAGCATATTGTCGTGCTTTTCCAGGGCCCTCCTCAGGTCTCCGTCCGTGATGATGCCCACCATTTCTTCATCTCTGTTGAACACGCCGGTCACGCCGAGTCTTTTGGAGGTTACTTCTATGATAACATGTTTCATCAACATGTCTTCATAAACTATCGGGATAGCATTGCCCGTATGCATAAGGTCGGCAACGGTCATGAGAAGGCTTCTCCCTATGCTCCCTCCCGGATGAAGCAAAGCGAGATCGTCGCGGGTGAAGTTTCTTTCCTTCATGAGGGTGACTGCGATGGCATCGCCGAGGGCCAGCGTGGTAGTAGTGCTGGAAGTCGGAATAAGGTTGTACGGACATGCCTCCTCAACCTTCACGTCGAGCACGATGTCGCCATAACCGGCTATGGTGGACGACCTGTTTCCCGTTACCACGACCATCACCATCCCCATTCTTTTTATCCACGGAAGGACTTTTATCACCTCGTCCGTTTCTCCGCTATTTGAGATGACAAAGAAGATATCGTCCCTCTGAATGATCCCGAGATCGCCGTGAAGCGAGTCTGCCGGATGAAGGTAGACAGACGGTACCCCTATACTGGAGAAAGTCGATGCAATCTTTTTTGCTATCAGGCCGGACTTGCCTATACCCGAGAAAATGACCCGGCCTTTGCAGCAATTGATTGCATTCACGGCCCGGTCAAAATCCTCGTTGAGCCCCTCCATCACCTGGAGTATTGCCCTTGCCTCTTTTTCAAGGACCTCTTTGCCCATTTCGGACAATCTGCTCACAACGCTTCCTCTATTCTCATAAGGGCCTCGAGCATCCCTGGCAATTCTGCCAGAGGCACGGAGTTCTCTCCGTCGCATAGCGCCTTGCACGGGTCTTCGTGCACCTCCATGAACACGCCCTCAACCCCGATGGCGACTGCTGCCCTCGCCAGGGGAAAAACAAATTCTCTTCGTCCTGCCGAAGCATTCCCTGCCCCGCCTGGCAATTGAACACTGTGGGTAGCGTCGAATATTACCGGATAACCGAACTCCCGCATTATAGGTAAAGCCCTGAAGTCATTGACCAGGTTGTTATACCCGAAGGTCGTCCCCCGCTCCGTCACGAATATACCGGAATTGCCCGTTGACTCAACCTTGCGGATCGCATGGCGGATGTCATGGGGAGAGAGAAACTGTCCTTTCTTGATGTTAACGACCTTGCCTGTTCTACCGCAGGCAAGGAGCAGATCGGTTTGCCTCGAAAGGAGCGCCGGCACCTGGAGTACGTCCACGACCTCCGCCGCGACAAGTGCTTCGGCCGGCGAGTGGACATCGGTGAGAACCGGGACGTGAAAAGAATCCCGCACTTCGGCAAGGATCTTCAGTCCCTCATCAAGCCCGGGACCCCTGAAGCTCTCAACGGACGTCCTGTTGGCTTTGTCATAGGAAGACTTGAAAATGAAAGGGATGTGCAGTTCGGCTGTTATCCGCGCAAGCCTCTCGGCGGTGCGGAGGGTGATCTCCCTACCTTCTATGACGCAGGGCCCCCCGATAAAGGCGAATCTCCCACTGCCAACAGATACTTTGCCCACCCTTACTTCTTTCGGCATTTGGCTTTTTCCTGCCTGTACTTCAGAGAGGCCTTAATGAACTCCCTGAACAAGGGATGGGGGTTGAAAGGCTTTGACTTGAACTCGGGATGGAACTGGCAGCCCAGGAACCATGGATGGTCTTTCAGTTCCGCGATCTCTACGAGCGTCTCGTCGGGTGATATCCCCGTAATCTCCATTCCGCAGGCTTCGAGCCTTTCTTTATAGCGCATATTGAACTCGTAGCGATGACGATGCCTCTCGTGTATAAGCTCCTGGTTATACGCCCTATGGGCGACGCTGCCCGGCTTCAGTTTACAGGGATAAGCGCCGAGTCTCATAGTCCCGCCTTTTTCTGAAGCAATATCCCTTTTCTGGACGCAGTCGTCCCGGTCGATCCATTCTTCCATCAGATATATGACGGGGCACTCGGTCTCTTCGTTAAACTCGGTGCTGTGCGCTGTCTTGATCTTCGCCAGGTTCCTTGCCGCCTCTATTACGGCAAGCTGCATGCCGAGGCATATGCCGAAATAAGGAATCCTGTTCTCTCTCGCATAGGTGATTGCGTTGATCTTGCCTTCTATTCCCCTCGATCCGAACCCGCCCGGCACGAGTATACCGTCTACATCGCTCAGGTGCCGCACTACGTCCTTTTCCAGGTCTTCCGAGTCGACATACCGTATATTCACCTTGCAATTGTTCGCGATCCCGCCATGGGTCAGGGCTTCGTTCAGGCTTTTGTATGAATCGGTCAGTTTCACATATTTTCCGACCATCGCGATCTCTACCTGCTTTTTCGGCGAAGTAATTATATCAACGATGTTCTGCCATTCGCTGAGATCGGGTTTTTTCGCCCAGATATTGAGCATCTGGGTGATTTTCTCGTCAAGACCTTCCCGGTTGAACATGAGAGGGCATGCGTATATCGTCTCCACGTCCTTCGCGGTAATGACCGCGTCCTTCTCAACGTTACAAAAAAGCGCTATCTTGTCCTTCAATGCGGAAGGAAGGAATTCCTCCGTGCGGCATAGTAAAATATCCGGCTGGATACCGATCTCCCGCAACTCCTTCACGCTATGCTGAGTCGGTTTCGTTTTCATCTCCCCGGCGGTCTTTATGAAAGGAACGAGGGTGAGATGGATAAAGAGGGAGTTCTCCTTGCCGAGATCGTTCCTCAATTGCCTGATTGCTTCGAGAAAGGGGAGGCTTTCGATATCGCCTACCGTTCCGCCTATCTCGACGATCACGATGTCGATCCTCTCGTCGACATCAAGGATCATGCTTTTTATCTCGTCCGTAATATGAGGTATTACCTGAACAGTGCCGCCCAGGTATTCACCCCTTCGTTCTTTCGATATTACGGAATCATAGACCTGGCCGGTAGTAAAGTTGCTTTTCTTCGAAATGGGGGCATTCGTAAAGCGTTCGTAGTGTCCGAGATCAAGGTCCGTCTCGGCGCCGTCCTCAGTGACAAAAACCTCTCCGTGCTGGAACGGATTCATGGTTCCGGGATCGACATTGATGTAAGGATCGAGTTTCTTGAGCATCACGGTAAGACCTCTCGATTCCAAAAGCGCGCCGATCGACGCTGAGGCAAGGCCTTTGCCCAAGGAAGACACGACACCCCCTGTTACGAAGATAAACTTCTGTCTCATGGTTCCAATCCCTTCAAAAAGAACATGATCATCTCCTCACCGGAAAAAACCTTACCTCCTCCGTTTTCATCATACGTACCGCCCACTCCAAGCTTTCGCCCCTTTTGATAAATCGTGAAAGGAACCGGGCACGCATAATGGGTCCTCATTGATACGGGAGTTGCATGATCCGTTGCGATCAAGAGGCGCACATCATCATCCGCCCTTTCCCTCAAATAGCCTACGACCTTCTCATCGATATTCTCTATCGCCTTTATCTTCTCGTGGACATTGCCCTCGTGCGACGCCTCGTCCGGGGCCTCAACGTGCACATACACTATATCATGCCGCCCAAGCAGTTCGAGCGCCTTTTCGGCCTTGCCGACATAATCGGTATCCAGGTAGCCGGTTGCGCCCTTGACGGACGGGGTTTCAAAGTCTGCAAGGGCGCCGATCCCTTTTACCAGGTCTACCGCTGCCACAACTGCTCCGTTCGCCTGATATTTCTGATAAAAAGTCGGAAAATATGGTTTCTTGCCCTGTCCCCAGAGCCAGATGCTGTTTGCCGGCAGAAGTCCTCGCTGTTCCCGGTCCTTGTTGACAGGATGATCTTTGAAGAATATCTGGGAATCGCTCATGAGCCTGATAATCCCGTCGGCGCCGTCCCCGTCCGGCATGTGGTTAACCACCTCTTTTTCCAGGATGTCATGAGGAGGGGTGGTTACCATCGACCCTTTTCCGTCTTTCCAGATCATTATATGGCGGTAGCCGACGCCGGGAAAGAAACGGAATGCCTCGCCCCCAACCTCACGGCCAAAATCTTCAATAAGGGTTCTTGCTTCTTCCGTGGTGATGTGACCGGCACTGTAATCCCCCATAAACACCCTCGGGGCCCGCACCTCGAGACAGACGAGGTTGCACCGAAAGGCGACGTCTGCCTCATTCATCTTTATACCCATACCGTAGGCTTCAATCGGGGCCCGGCCGGTATAATATTTTGCCGGATCATAGCCGAATATGGACATACAGGCGACGTCGCTGCCGGGCGAAAAACCGTTGGGAACGGTCATTACCTGCCCGCAGAACCCTTCTTTCGCCATCCTGTCGATGTTCGGCTTCTTTGCCGCCATGAGGGGTGTTTTGCCACCCAACTCATCTAGAGGGAAATCAGCCATGCCATCGCCGATGATCACGATATACTTCATCGACAAGACCCACTCATCGGAGAATAAGTTTTGATCTTGATTATGTCTGACGAGAGAGGAGCCACTCTACAACTCCCCTTCCTCGATCCGTATATGGACACTCTCCGCTCCTGTAAATGCAAGCCTGTCGATCTCGGCCTTTGCTTTTCTCAAGTTCTCTTCGGTCGCTTCGTAGGTGAGCATGACTATTGATACAAAACCGTTCTCTTTGCGGCCTTTCTGGGTTACTGCAAAAATACTGATATTATAATCCGCAAGTATGCCGGATATCTTCGAGAGGACCCCCGGTCTGTCCTCCGCCTTAAATCTCATGTAGAAGGGCGTTACGGTCTCGCCGCTCTTCCTTATCCTTCTTCCTGCCTCGGAAAGGGACATGGTCGATCTCGCGTATGCCGGTCCTCCGGCCTTTCTCGCTGCCATGTCGACAATATCACTCACCACGGCGCTTCCCGTGGGATCACCCCCGGCACCTTTTCCATAATAAAGGTTCGGGCCCACCCTGTCGCCGACAATATAGACCGCATTGTACACGCCATTCACGTTACTCATCAGGTGTTTGATGGGGAGCATCGCAGGCTCTACCCTCACCTCGAGAACCCCGTCTTCTTCTTTCGCAACCGCCAGCAACTTTATCTTGTACCCGAACTCTCTTGCGAATTCGATGTCTATCGGCTCAATCCGGGAAATACCGCCTGTCCCTATTTTCTCCATCGATATGGGATAGCCGAAGGCGAGGCGCGTAAGAATACAAAGCTTGTGGGCAGCATCTATTCCCTCAATGTCGAGGGTAGGGTCGGCTTCGGCAAAGCCCGCCCGACGCGCGTCATCCAAAGCCCGATCAAAAGGAAGTCCTTCCTCCGTCATCTTGCTGAGGATATAGTTGCTCGTGCCGTTCAGGATGCCGAGTATGTAGCCTATTTTGTTACCCACAAGGCCATCCCGCAACGCCCTGATCACGGGAATTCCGCCGCATACAGAAGCCTCGAAGCCTATCTCGCATCCGTGCTCGGCAGCCAGGCCGAACAACTCGTTGCCCCTTTCGGCGAGGAGGGCCTTGTTCGCGGTAACGACCCATTTCTTCTTCTCAATGGCCTGAGAAATGAACTCATATGCGATGCCCGTGCCACCGACAAGCTCAACAATGATATCTATTTTGGGGTCATTGATAAGGTCTAAGGCATCGCGGAAGAGAAGCTCTGACTCGAAGCCTCTGCGCCGCTCCTGGTTAACCTCAGCCGCTCCGACAACGGCTATATTGACGCCGGTCTTTTCCCTAATCAATGAACGGTGGTCCCTCAGTATCTCATATGTGCCCCGGCCCACCGTGCCAAGGCCTATAATGCCTATCCCGATCATTGCTTTTTTGCAAACAGTACGTTTCGGATGCCCTTCACCGCCTGTTTGATCCTGTGTTCGTTCTCGATGAGGGCAAATCTGAGATACCCTTCACCGTACTCGCCAAACCCTATCCCCGGCGAGGACGCTACTTTGGCTTCCTTTAGCAGAAGCTTTGAAAACTCGAGTGATCCCATCTGCATAAACTCCTCCGGAATTTTCGCCCACACGAACATCGTGGCTTTCGGCGGATCTATACGCCATCCGCACCGTGCGAGACCATGACAGAGAGTGCCCCTTCTCTTCCTGTATTTCTCGGTAATCTCGCTGACACAGGACCCTTCTCCATTAAGGGCGATGATCGAGGCGATCTGTATGGGCTGGAACACACCATAATCGAAATAACTCTTTATCCTTGATAAAGCGCCGATCATCTTCCGGTTGCCCACTGCAAAGCCTACCCTCCAGCCGGGCATGCTGTAGCTTTTGGAAAGAGAGAAAAACTCGACGCCCACATCCTTTGCGCCCTTTGCCTCAAGAAAGCTCGGGGCCGTATAGCCGTCAAAAACCAGGTCCGCGTATGCAAGATCGTGAACGACCATGAGATTATGCTCTTTGGCAAAATCAACAATTTTCTCAAAAAAATCCAGGCCTACTACCTCGGTCGTCGGATTGCTGGGAAAACTGAGAATCAGCATCTTCGGCTGAGGCCAGGTTGTTTTTGTGGCAACCGCCAGTCTGTCAATGAAACCGTCCAGAGGCAGAAGAGGAATCGTTCTCAGGTCCCCTCCCGCGATTACGACAGAATAGGTATGTATGGGGTACGAGGGATCGGGAACGAGAACGACGTCTCCCGAATTGACAGTGGCCAGCACCAGATGACCTATTCCTTCTTTCGCTCCCATGGTCACGATGGCCTCGGTCTCAGGGTCGATCTCGACATCGAACCTTCGCGCATACCAGTCGGATATGGCCTTCCGCAGTTTCGGAATGCCCCGGGTCACGGAATACCTGTGGTTACGAGGGTTTTTCGCCGCCTCCAGCAGTTTTGCCACAATGTGCTTTGGCGTGGGAATATCGGGATTACCCATGCCAAGATCAATGATGTCTTCACCGTTTCGTCTGGCCTCTATGAGCAATTCCCTGACGATGTTGAAGGCATATGGAGGCAGCCTCGAAATCCGGTAAAAGTCTTCCATTTCAATGAAATTACCACAGAAGACCGGCACAATCAACAGCTAGTGTCAAATTGCAGACGTGATTGCGGCTATGCGAGGCCTGCCCCGGAATATCTGAATCTGAAAGATGATGGAAGCGGGAAAAACGAAGCAGCTTCTCCTCCTCTTCTGTTCTCCCGCATATTCGCTTTCTCACTTCGTTGCTTCCACTTTTGCCACTAATCACTATCGGGTGAGGAGTAGGTGTCGCCTCACCTGAGCCCTGTAGCAGTATCAGCATGATTGCAATTTGGAATAAGACGGCCTGACCTTGACATGGATATGTGGGGAATGATAGTGTTTTCAAGGAGATTCGCATGAAGGTGGCAGTGTCGGGAAAAGGCGGTGTGGGCAAGACAACCCTTGCCGGGGTAATGGCGAGGGTGCTTGCAGACAAGGGTCACAAGGTACTTGCCATCGATGCGGACCCGGATGCAAATCTTGCAAGCGCGATCGGCATCACTCCTGAGGAACTCAGGAACACCAAACCGCTTGCCCAGATGAGAGAATTGATCGAGGAGAGAACGGGCGCGAAGAAAGGCTCTTTTGGCGCCTACTTCAAACTGAATCCCCAAGTGGAAGACCTGCCGGATCGGTTTTCCGTCTCCAGAGGCAATGTCAAACTGATGGTCCTCGGCACCATACCTCAGGGGGGTGGCGGCTGCTTCTGTCCGGAAAACGTCGTGCTCAAGAGCCTGCTTGCCCACGTGTTCATCGAGCGCGATGAGTATCTGATCGTGGATATGGAGGCCGGCCTGGAACATCTGGGCCGCGGAACAACAGCCTACATGGATGCCCTGATAGTGGTAGTGGAGCCGGGCAGACGGAGCTTTCAGACCGCGAGGCAGGTAAAGAGCCTCGCCGATGACCTGGGTATCAAACGAATCTACGTGGTCGGGAACAAAATAAGTAATGATTCCGATCTTTCCATGATCCGCGAACACCTGCCCGACCTCCCTTTTCTAGGCTCCATGACGTACAACGAGAAGATACTCGAAGCCGACAAACTGGGCGTCTCTCCTTATGACATCGATTCACGGATCAAAAACGAAGTAGCGCATATCATCGCCACCTTCGAAGAAGAAGCGGCATGAGAAAGGCTTTCTCCTATCTGAACCTCGTGTTCACCACCCTCTTCCTTGCCGTCATCGCCCTTGCCGTATCGCCCTTTGACCCGAAAGGCGAGCGGATACACGGGATCGCCCGTTTCTGGGCCCGCATTTGCCTGAAAGTAGCGGGCATTTCCGTCTCGGTTGAGGGTGCCCACAGGATTTGCGAACCTCCTTACCTCCTCATGTCGAACCATCAAAGCGCGCTCGACATCTTCGTCCTCCTCGCCGCAATGCCCGTGTCATTTAAATTCATCGCCAAACGGGAGCTCTTCCTCATACCGTTCTTCGGTTGGGCGATCAAACGGGCCGGCTACATCAGCATTGACAGGGAGAACCCACGAGAAGCCTTGAAGGCCATAGAAGAGGCCGTGCGAAGGATGAGAGACGGGACAACAGTGCTCATCTTCCCGGAGGGAACGAGAAGCCGGGACGGAAAATTGCTTCCTTTCCTGAAAGGGGGCTTCTCTCTCGCATCCCGGGCGGCAGTGCCGGTGGCGCCTCTGGCCATAATCGGAAGCAATCCCCTGCAGCCGCCCGGTTGCTTTGTCCCCGTATGCAAAGGGCATGTGACCATCCAGATAGGAAAACCTATACTGTTGGAGGGGAAAGGTTTATCCTATAAAGCCGAGCTTGCGGAAGAGGTCCGCTCGGCCATCGAGAGGCTGTTGGAATGTCCGAAGAACTGAAGAAAGAGATTATCGGCATCGGATTGCTCGGCGTCTTTGCCTTCATCCTTATAAGCCTGCTCTCCTACCAGCCCTTCGATCCCTCGCTCAATACGGTGGCCTCCGACACGGTGAGAAACTTCTGCGGAAGGGCAGGCTCCTACACGTCCGATTTTCTCATTCAACTTTTCGGGATCATGAGTTACGCGGTTACCTGCTTCATCCTCGCCTTCTCGATTATTTTCCTGAGAAGGAAAGCAATGCCCCACCTTTTGATACTCGGCTCGGGTTTTCTGCTGTTTTTCCTCTCCATGTCCGCTTTATTGCAAATAACCGTTGGCAAGATTCAGGTCAAGACGGTGACGATCCCTTTTTCAGGCCTGCTGGGCCTCCTGCTGGAGCGGGGCCTGCTCCACGCATTCAGTTACTTCGGCAGCCTTCTTCTTTCAGTGATACTCTTTCTCATATCTCTTTTTCTTATTGCCCAGGTGCCGTTGCTCTCCATAATCGAAACACGGCTTTCAAGAAAGAAGTCGGTCGAGCGCACCAAAGCAATCAAAGTCGTCGAGGAAAAGGTAGAGCAACCGCCCAGAGAGAAGGAAAAAGAGCGTAAGGAAAAAAAGGCGGTGCAGGAATCCTTCGAGTTCCTCAAGGATATAGACCCGTACAAGCTGCCCTCTGTCTCGCTCCTTGACCCTATTGAAAAACGGGAGGTCAAGGTCGACAAGGAGAGCGTGCAGTTTAGCGCCCGTATACTTGAAAAGAAGCTGAAGGACTACGGGATAGACGGAAAAGTCGTCGAGGTCAGGCCGGGACCGGTTATTACCATGTTTGAGTTCGAGCCGGCGGCTGGCGTCAAGGTGAGCCGTATCTCCAATCTCGCGGATGACCTGGCTATGGCGCTCAGTGCGGTTTCCATAAGGATCATCGCGCCTATTCCCGGAAAGGCCGTGGTCGGCATAGAAGTCCCCAATAAGGTCAGGCAGACGGTTTACCTGCGAGAAATCATCGAATCTGAAGTCTTTAACGCATCCAAGAACATGCTCACCCTTTCTTTGGGGAAAACCATTTCCGGTGAATCCTTTGTCGCCGATCTGACAAAAATGCCCCATCTCCTCGTTGCGGGGTCGACCGGGTCGGGCAAAAGCGTCTCGCTCAACACCATGATCATCAGCATCCTGTTCAAGGCGACGCCCCTCAACGTCCGCTTTATGATGATCGACCTGAAGATGCTGGAACTTTCGCCCTACGAAGGCATTCCCCATCTGTTGCTCCCTGTCATGACGAATGCAAAAAACGCGAAGACTGCGCTTCGCTGGCTGATCGACGAGATGGAGAGGCGCTACCAGCTCATGTCCGAGAAGGGCGTGCGCAACATCGACAAATACAACCAGAAAGTAAGCAAAGAGGAGGGGGAGACGATCCCCTATATTGTGGTCGTTATCGACGAGTTGGCAGACCTCATGATGGTCTCGTCAAAAGAGGTGGAAGAGTATATTGCGCGGCTCGCCCAGATGGCCAGGGCATCGGGCATCCACCTCATCCTTGCGACGCAGCGGCCCTCGGTTGACGTTCTTACAGGCATAATCAAGGCCAATTTTCCCGCCCGCATGTCCTTCAAGGTCACGTCAAAAGTGGATTCCAGGACCATCCTTGACACGAACGGCGCCGAAAGTCTCCTCGGCGCAGGCGATATGCTCTTTTTGAGCCCCGGTGTCGGCCGGCTGCAGCGTATACACAGCCCCTTCGTGACCGAGGGCGAAATAAGGAGAATTGTCGAGTTCCTGAAGACACAGGGGGCGCCCTCTTACCACGAGGAGATACTGGAAGAGAAGGAAGAGAGCGAGGAGGGAGAGGACCTCAACGACGAGAAGTACCAGGAAGCACTCGAGTTTGTTTACGACAAGGGCGAAGCGTCGATCAGCATGATCCAGCGGAGATTCAGGATAGGCTATAACCGGGCTGCCCGGATCGTGGAAAGAATGGAAAGAGAAGGAGTGCTCGGGCCGTCCACCGGGATCAAGCCCCGGGAAGTGTTGAAGAGGAAGGAATAGAGAATAACTCTCTTCAGCCATATCGACCGCATTATTGGAAAAACATAACACGGAGGTAAAGGTGATTAAATCATTCGTCAAGACCATTCTAGCAGCCTTCGTCCTGATGTGGGGGATCAGTACCGCTACCCATGCCGATCAGCTCGACTCCATCAAGAAGACCTATTCTGAAATAAACACGGTCGACGCACGATTTCAGCAGAAGATCTACATAACGGCCCTCAAGAGAGAACGGGAGATGAAGGGGGAGTTCTTCTACAAGCGGGCGAAAGGCTTTCTCTGGAAATACACGGCGCCGAAGGAAAAGATCTTCCTTTATGACGGAACGGCCATCTGGCAGGCAGAGGAAGACAAGCCGTCTGTGATCAAGGAGAAGATCAATAAAGAGAAGATGGAAGGCAACTTTCTCGATCTCGTGGACGATGTGACCCGGCTGGACAGGCTTTTTACCGTCAAGCAGTCGACGAAGCAGGATAACCTGGACATCCTTGAACTCATTCCGAAGAAGGAAGGCACACTCAAGTCCGCCCGCATCTGGGTCGACAGCCAGTCCATCATCAAGAAAATGGAGATAACCGAGATCACGGGCAACGTGAATACTATCGAATTCTCCTCAATAAAGATAAACAAATCGGTGTCGGACAATCTCTTTGTATTCAAGCCCGGCAAGAGAGAAATAATAGAGAGTGATAGAGATGGCGCTCCACAAAGATGAGGCAATAGTCCTTTCAGCGCGGGTATTCGGTGAATCCGACAAGATCCTGCGCTTCTTCACGTTAAGTTCGGGAAAACTGTCAGGCATTGCCAAGGGGGGTAAAAAGAGCCAAAAGAGGTTCATGAACACCCTGGAGCTTTTCAACCATATAAACATCGAGTATTTCGAGAAGTTCGGGAAAGGCTTGGTACGCATTGACAACGCCGATCTTATAGAAGCAAACAACGGCATTGAGTCGAGCTTCAAGAAGATGTGCGTTGCCGCGTTTTTCACCGAATTCGTTGACAGGCTGACCAAGGAAAAAGAGCGGAACGAGCCTCTCTTCCGCTTCTTGAAAAGCAGCCTCAACAGGGTCAAATCAGTTGAATTTACGTGCTCCGATGTACTATATTATCAGCTACAAATGCTTGATCATCTTGGATATATGCCCAACTTCAAAACCTGCGTTCAATGTGGAAAAGACCTTGCCGAGCACGAGAAGGTTTCGTTCTCGAATGAAAGGGGGGGCACGGTTTGCCCTGTCTGCTCAAGGTCGGTTCCCCACAGAAGATATCCCGAGGGTGTAGTCACGAGGCTTTCAGATCCCGAGGCGGTCAATGCAATCGATAATCACGCCTTTGAGCGACATGGAAGGGAAATCCTTGAGGCTTTCACCTCTTTCCACCTCAATGTGGAATTCAAGTCGTACAGGCTCCTGAGGAGCGTCACGTAGCATGTACTTTCAAAACCTTATACTGGAACTTCAGAAGTACTGGGCGAGCCAGGGATGCGTCATTCAGCAGCCCTATGATATGGAGGTGGGCGCCGGAACGTTTCACCCTGCCACCTTCCTGAGGGTCCTTGGCCCTGAACCGTGGAACACGGCGTATGTGCAGCCGTCGAGAAGACCCACGGACGGCCGGTACGGCGAAAACCCGAACAGGCTCCAGCATTACTACCAGTTTCAGGTCATCATGAAGCCTTCACCCCTCGACATCCAGAATATGTACCTGGACAGCCTGAGGAGCTTTGGCATCGACCCGGCTTATCACGACATAAGGTTCGTCGAAGACGATTGGGAATCCCCCACCCTCGGCGCCTGGGGCCTTGGATGGGAGGTGTGGCTCGACGGCATGGAGATCACCCAGTTCACGTATTTCCAGCAGGTGGGCGGCATCGATCTCTCCCCGATCAGCGTCGAGATCACTTACGGTATCGAGCGGATCACGATGTACCTGCAGGACGTGGACAGCGTGTACAAGATCAAATGGAACGACAAGGTTCTTTACGGTGACATATATCTCGAACCGGAGCGGGAGTACTCGACCTACAACTTCGAAGAGGCAGACAGCGGCATGCTCCGGAAGGCGTTCGACAGCTATGAGGCGGAAGGACAAAAACTGATCAAAGAAAGGGAATTGATCTATCCCGCCTATGATTTCTGCCTGAAATGCTCCCACTCCTTTAACCTTCTCGATGCGAGAGGTGCCTTGAGCGTGACCGAACGGACGAACTATATCGCCCGGGTCAGGAACCTCGCAAAAATGTGCGCCGAGCTTTATGTCAGAAAACGGGAAGAAATGGGCTTCCCCCTTCTCGGCCGGACCGACGGCATCGCGGCTCATGGTGCCCACGGGGGTGCGCGATGAAACCTTTTCTGCTTGAAATAGGCACCGAAGAGCTCCCCGCACGCTTTATCAAGCCTGCAAAGGAAGGGCTTCTAAGGCTCCTGAAGGAAGGGCTGGAAGGCCTGCGCATCGGTCACGGCGAGATAAAGATATACGGCACACCACGAAGGATAGCGGTCATTGTCGACGGCATGGAAGAAAAGCAACAGGAGACGGTGACGGTAAAATTCGGGCCCCCTGCGGCCCGAGCGTATGATGCTGAAGGAAAACCGCTTCCTGCTGCCACCGGCTTCGCGAAATCTCAGGGGGTCGATGTAGCCGAGTTAAAGATCCGCAAGAAAGAATCGGCCGAGCTGATCTGCGTGGAAAAGGTCGAAACAGGCAAGCCAGCGGCCGAAGTCCTTGCCGGTCTTCTTCCCGATGTCATCACCCGTATCCCCTTCCAAAAGAAAATGCGGTGGGGACAGGGCAATTTCGAGTTCGGAAGGCCTGTCCATTGGGTAGTGGCACTTCTCGGTGAGGACGTCATCCGTTTTAACGTGGCCGGAATAACAAGCGGAAATACCTCAAAGGGCCATCGGTTCCTTTCGAAAGGCGAAATGACCATCACGGATGTCGGCCGGTATATCGAAGATATGAGGGCGAACCACATCATCGTAGACGAAGAAGAGCGTATGGCGATGATGCTGAACGACATACGGACAATAGAAGCCAAGACCGGCGCAAAGGCAGTGACCGACGAAGACCTGATGGAGGAGATCCGATATATTACCGAGTATCCCTATGGCTTGATGGGGCGGTTCGAAGAGGAGTACCTGGACCTCCCGAGGGCCGTGCTGGTGAATGTGATGAAAGGCCACCAGCGTTATATCCCGCTGGAGGAGAAAGACGGCTCGCTCCTCGCAGGCTTCATCTTCTTCGCAAATACCGTTCCGGTCACGCCGGACGAAGTCATCAGGGGCAATGAAAAGGTGCTGAGGGCACGTCTTGCCGACGCACAGTTCTTCTTTGAAGAGGACAAAAAGATAAAGCTGGACACGCTTTATGAAAAACTCGAAGCGGTCATGTTTCACAAACGCTTGGGGAACCTCAAGGATAAAGTAGAAAGGGTGCGCCGCATAGGGCTGTACCTCTCCTCGGCGCTGGACCTGCCCCTTGGCCGCAAGGTAGAGAGGGCAGCCAAGGTGATCAAGGCGGACCTTCTCACCCATATGGTTGGTGAATTCCCGGAACTACAAGGATCGATGGGAAGGATTTATGCCGAGTACCAGGGTGAGGATAGGGAAGTCGCCCTATCGATCGAGGAGCACTATTACCCGATCGGCACCGATGCGACGCTTCCGGAAACGGACCTTGGCTCTCTTATGGCCCTTACCGACAAGATGGACTCTCTCATATCATTCTTTTCGGTCGGCATCACCCCTACGGGCAACCTCGACCCTTTCGCCCTTCGCAGACAGGCTATCGGCAGCATCAGGATCATAATTCACAAGGGTTATCATATACCCCTTCCGCAGCTTTTCGAGTCAGGTTATGAGGCATTGGGCGCGATTGCGGGCAAGGTGCCGTTCGAGACCCTCAGGGGGACGCTCTCCGACTTCATCGCCACCAGATTCAAGTTCCTCATGATGGAGGAAGGACACAACCAGGAGTTTGTGAACAGCATCCTGCCTTACGTCATCATCGATATTTACGACGGATTCATGAGGCTGAGGGCGCTTGAGACGCAGAAATCGATCGAAGATTTTCGTCGGCTCATGGTCGGTTTTAAGCGGGTCTACAATATCACCAAGACGATCAGCGACGAGGGGACAATCGACCCATCCCTGTTCGAGCACAAAGAGGAGCAGGACCTGTACGATCTTCTCGAAGCGAAGAAAGGCGACTTCCACGGGGAAATGCAGACGCGGCGATACGAAGATGCGATCAACGTTCTGGTTGGGTTCAAGGAAACCATAGACCGCTATTTTGACAGGGTTTTTGTCATGGTCAGTGACGAGAAGGTGAAGGCGAACCGGCTTGCCCTTCTTGCAAAAATCAAAGACATGTTCTTGAAATACGGCGATTTTTCAAAGATCAGGGTAGAGGAACTACAGTGAAGGCAACTGACGATGGCTGACTGGTTGAGTGAGTTTTAAATAGCCCGCGTTATCTTTTCTGCTCAACTCACTCGACTTATCATAACTCATTTTTTGAAATCTCATTGTTCTTACAGGAGGAGGTCATGGCTAAATATGTGTATTTTTTCGGAGGGCAGAAGGCCGAGGGAGGAGAAGAGCTTAGAAATCTTCTGGGGGGAAAGGGTGCAGGTCTGGCCGAAATGGTCAACATCGGCATCCCGGTGCCTCCCGGCTTCACCATAACCACTGAAGTCTGCACCGCCTATTACGAAAACAACAGGCAGTTCCCGGAAGGGTTGCGGGAGCAGGTCCTCGAGAACCTGAAGAAGGTTGAGGAATTGATGGGGATGAAGTTCGGAGACCCGAAAAATCCGCTCCTTCTCTCGATTCGGTCGGGTGCACGGGCAAGCATGCCCGGGATGATGGACACGGTCCTGAACCTCGGTCTTAACGCGGCAACGGTCAAGGGCCTTGCCGAACTGACGAACAACGAATGGTTCGCCTGGGACTGCTACCGCCGCTTTGTTGCCATGTACGGCGACGTGGTGCTCGGTCTGAAACCGCAGACCAAAGAGGAAGAAGACCCCTTCGAGGAGATCATCGACGAAAAGAAAAAGGAACGGAACATCAAGCTGGATATCGAATTCACCGTCGAAGACCTCAAAGACCTGGTCGCTCGTTTCAAGGCCCTGATCAAGCAGAAGCTCAACGTGGAGTTCCCGGAAGACCCGCTTGAACAGCTCTGGGGCTCCATCGGCGCCGTCTTCCAATCCTGGAACAACGCAAGGGCCATTGCTTACAGAAAGCTCAACAACATACCCGGGTCCTGGGGAACGGCAGTCAATGTCCAGTGCATGGTTTTCGGAAATATCGGCCAGGATTCAGGGACCGGCGTCGCCTTTACCAGGAACCCCTCAACTGGCGAGAACGAGTTCTACGGCGAGTATCTCCTTAACGCCCAGGGCGAGGACGTGGTGGCGGGAACGAGAACGCCCCTGCCTATCAGTAAAAAACAAAAAACAGATCCGTCCGTACCCTCTCTCGAAGAAGAAATGCCCGACATGTATCAGCAGCTCCTGCAAATCCGTTCCATCCTGGAGAAACGTTTTAGAGACATGCAGGATGTCGAGTTCACGATCCAGCGCAAAAAGCTCTGGATGCTCCAGACAAGGACCGGAAAACGGACTGCCTTTGCCGAGTTCAAGATCGCCGTGGACATGGTCAAGGAAGGGCTTATCGACAAGGAAGAGGCCCTCATGAGGGTCAGC
The DNA here is from genome assembly GCA_002067405.1 of Syntrophorhabdaceae bacterium PtaU1.Bin034. Next base: position 43,383 of record MVRP01000013.1, read on the forward strand.
CCGGACGGCCTAAACCAGATCCTCCGCCCGATCTTCGACCCCAAAGAGGTTGAAAAGGCGTTGAAGGAAGGCAAACTGGTTGCAAAAGGCCTGAACGCAGGACCCGGCGCAGCAACAGGCAGGATAGTCTACAATGCCGAGGATGCGGAAGCCTGGGCAGCGAGGGGGGAAAAGGTCATCCTCGTCCGGATCGAGACATCCCCTGAAGATATCCGCGGCATGAACGCAGCGCAGGGTATCCTCACCTCACGAGGCGGCATGACCAGCCACGCAGCACTTGTGGCCAGGCAGATGGGAAAGGTATGCGTGGCCGGCTGCGGTGAGCTTGACATCAGTTACCGGACAAAAACAATCAAAATAAAGGGTTACACCCTTAACGAGGGTGATTATATCTCTATTAACGGAAGCACCGGCGAGGTGTTCGTGGGAGAGGTCAAGACCATACCGTCGGAGGTTCTCCGTGTTCTCGTCGAGAAGACCATGAAGCCGGAAGAATCGCAGATATACCAGGATTTCAAGCTCCTTATGGGATGGGCCGACGAAGTCAGGCGGCTTGGCGTACGCACCAATGCCGACCAGCCTGATCAGGCCCAGGTTGCAATAGATTTCGGGGCGCAGGGGATCGGCCTCTGCCGCACCGAGCACATGTTCTTCGAGGGCGAAAGGATCGACGCGGTCCGGGAGATGATCGTCGCCGAGGACCTTGAAGGACGCAAGAAGGCGCTCGACAAGCTTCTCCCGATCCAGAAGGGAGACTTTGCAGGACTTTTCAAGGTAATGAAGGGTCTGCCCGTTACCATCAGGACCCTCGATCCGCCTCTGCATGAATTCCTCCCCCACAGCGAAAAAGATATCCGGGATCTGGCCGCCAAGATGGGCATTCTCTACGAGAAGCTTGCAGCAAAAGTGGCAAGCCTTCAGGAAGCGAACCCCATGCTGGGACTCCGTGGCTGCAGGCTCGGCATCCTCTATCCGGAAATAACCGAGATGCAGGCGCGGGCCATTTTTGAGGCAGCCTGCGATGTTCACCAGTTGGGCATCGAGGTTAAACCGGAGATTATGATCCCTCTGGTCGGAGACGTTGACGAATTGAAGCTTCAGAAGGATGTGGTCGACCGGGTCGCTCAAGAGGTCTTCACCGCATGCAATATTACCGTCGACTACAAAGTAGGCACCATGATAGAGATTCCGAGGGCGGCGCTGACGGCCGATGAAATCGCAACCGTAGCGGAATTCTTCTCCTTCGGCACTAACGACCTTACTCAGATGACGTTCGGCATGAGCCGGGACGATGCAGGCAAGTTCCTACGGCTCTATGTGGAACAGGACCTCTTTGACTACGATCCGTTCCAGCGTGTCGATGAAACAGGAGTAGGCAAGCTGATGCAGATGGGCGTTCAACTTGGCAGGAAGACGCGTCCGAACCTGAAAGTCGGCATTTGCGGAGAGCACGGCGGAGAGCCGAACTCCGTGAAGTTCTGCCACCGGGTCGGTCTCGATTACGTGAGCTGCTCGCCTTACCGGGTGACGGTAGCGCGTCTCGCAGCGGCCCAGGCAGCCATAGAGGAGAAGAAAGGGAAGAAAGAGGCTGACTAAGCAAAATATCGTGAGGGGCAAGGTCACGCCTCACCCCTCACGCGCTTAAGCATCGCACGGTCTTTATGAAGCTCCTACTCCATATCTGTTGCGCCCCCTGCACCATCTACCCATTAAAGGTGCTGCGGGGTGAAGGTAATGAGGTAAAAGTCTTTTTTTACAACCCTAACATCCACCCCTATACGGAATTCCAGAGGCGACGGGAGGCCGTTTTAGCCTTTGCGGGTCTCTCGCTTGTGCCATTGGAAATAGACGAAACGTACGACCTGAACACGTTCCTCAACGCCAGCCTCCCCCTTGGGAAGGATCGTTGCCTTGCCTGCTACCGCCTGCGCCTCGAACGAACGTTTGAAAAAGCAGTTGAAAAGCACGTTGACGCAGTGACTACCAGCCTTCTCTACAGCAAATATCAGCGGCATGACGCAATCAAGGTGATTGGGGAAGAACTGTCCACAAAATATAAGATGCCTTTCCTTTATAAAGACTTCCGGGAGGGCTGGAAGGAAGGGCAGGACGAATCACGGAGACTTGGCATCTATCGCCAGAAATACTGTGGCTGCATTTTTAGCGAGTATGAACGGTTCGGGGAAAAGGCGAAGGGGATGAAGCAACCGTGATGCCGGCACTCGGAAAAATGCTGATCGTCCTGGGCATCGTTATTATCCTCATCGGCCTGGGCTTTCTTTACGCGCACAAAATTCCCTACCTCGGCCGTCTTCCGGGCGACATCTACATAAAGAGAGACAACTTTACTTTTTATTTTCCCCTTGCCACAAGCATCGTTATCAGCATCATCCTGAGTCTCATATTCTGGATTTTTAGGAAATAGCGGCTGATCAGAGCTGGCCCTTCTGGAGAGAAAAACAGCGATACCCTTCTTGTGCTGAAGGGTACCCCTTTTGATTCGGTACAGAAGTCTTTCAGGAAGCCCTGACAAGGCGTATAGGTTTGAAATATCTCGCCAGTTTTCCCTTCATAGACTCTTTTTTGGGGCAGAAGAGAGGACTTATCTGCCCCCTCAAAAAAGTAATCTAGAGCTTGAAGAACAAAAGCAGCGAGACAACGAGAGAATAGATTACCAGTGACTCGATCATGGCAAGACCGATAATCATAGGCGTGATAATCTTTCCCGAAGCTCCGGGATTCCTGCCGATACCTTCCAATGCTGATGCCACGGCGCGGCCCTGACCGAGCGCTCCACCGAGAGCGGCAATGCCTAGCCCTATGCCCGCAGCAAGTGCGATCATCGACTTGGTCTGTGCATCCAGGCCTACTGCCGCGCCTTCTGCTGCCATAGCAACACTATAGGACAGACCGACGAAGATTCCAAGAAGCAGAAAAACAACCAAACATTTTTTCATCTGATGTCACCCCCTTCCAATTGAAATTAATGTTCCTCGTGGGAAATGGCCCCCGAAAAATAAGCCATTGACAAAAGGACAAATACGAACGCCTGCACAAAGGCGACAAACGTACCAAGAACCATACCAAGGAGCGGCACGAACAGGGGAATAAGCATGAAAAATATCCCCGTCACGAGGTGGTCGCCCATGATATTTCCAAAAAGTCTCAGTCCCAGAGAAAGGGGACGGGAAAGATGCCCGATCACTTCTATGGGAATCATGATGGGCGCAAGCCACCAGATCGGGCCCATGAACTGCTTCACATATTTGAAACCGTGTTCCCGAATCCCATAGAAATGGGTCATGAAAAACACGGTAAGCGAACAGGCAAACGTGGTATTCACATTATCCGTAGCCGGAAGAAAACCAGGCACAAGACCTGACAGATTGTTGAAAAGGATAAAAAGGGCCAGCGTCCCGATGATGAGCATAAACTCCTTGCCCCGCGGCCCCATCGTGCTCTCTACGAGACCGGAGATCGCCTCAACAATCAACTCAAGCACGTTCCTGAAATTAAATTTGTCAGAGGGAACGACGTCATCCTCCGTTTTCTTCAACTGGCTATAGCCGGCTATAACAATTAAAAGGAGTATAGCCGAGACAATAATGCCGTTCGACACATGCGGCGGCAGCGTTGACAAGCCGGGTATCAGCGAAGCCCAAGTGAATTGATCATGCTCCATCTTGTTTCCTCCTTACTTCCGCTGGGTAAAATACACTGACGACCTGATTGATGATTATGGAAACAAAAACCGTCGACAAACCCATGACGAAAAATGAAATATTTATGTCCCCCCAAAGGACAATCACCACAATGAGAGCGATAACGCCAAAAAATTTGAGAGGCAGTTTGATAAGCAGTTCTTTCTTGCTGATTGTCGATCTGGTGAAAAACCCTTCCAGAATCTTTCTTAGAAGACGAAAATTAAGCGTCATTATGGAGCTTGCAACCGCGAAGCTGAAGAGATATTTGTAATCCCGCATAATAGCGATGGAGGCGACAGAACCGAGCACGAGGATGATAACGTTTATTTTTTCGATATCATTTATCGTCGCGTCTCTCATCTTCCTTTTCCATTGTCTTCCACAGGTTATAAACCCTCTTCATTCCGGCAATAAGACCAAAGACCATAAATATGATCGTGAGGATCGGCGATGTTTTGAAATAGCGGTCAAGATAGTAGCCAATGCCAAGCCCTATTGCCAGCGCGACACCCATTTCAATGCCGAGTGTCCCGTACGTCAGGAATGAACCAAGTATCTCTTTTTTATCGTTTGCTGCCATAGCAAACACCCCTTTTTTTTAACATGCGGCAACTCCAATAGTCAATTCATTTTCACGCCCTTTTCATCTTTTTGTTCTTTTTTTCACTTTTTCGAAATTCCGTTCTTCACCTGGCTGTCGCTCAAAGGACGGGAGGGCCGTCGCTGGCTTCGCCTTTAACCCCTCGTCCTTGTTCCCCTCTCTTCACAGGTTATGACAGAGGAGATAGCATGTAAACATGAGAGAGGTACAAGAGCGTGCAGGTCCGGCAGTCACGAAGAGGAAACGGACGGAAGAAACGTTTGAACTTTGGAAGGTGTTATGCTATATAAATAAACTCAACTATGGGCCGCTAGCTCAGTCCGGTAGAGCAGCTGACTCTTAATCAGGAGGTCCAAGGTTCGAATCCTTGGCGGCCCACTTACCTTTTCGAGCCTTCAGATTTTTTTGTTAGACCATTTGTTAGACTAGTACAATTCCTGCCTAAAAGTCACCTTCCCCCAAAAAAACACGTAAATCCTAAAACCGTGGGAGGTGAAGAATGCACCAAAAAACTGGCACAGAACAAATCGCAGATTCGAGAATCTACGAACAGATTGCACAAGAATATGGTGTCGCGACGGTTGCTGTGGCGCGGATCAAACAAAGAAGATCATGGGTGGGGGGGGTGGAGTATGCCTAAATCAGGTACGAAAGAATGGGCAGAGCATAATCTCAATATTTTCACAGGGTGCAGTCATGACTGTCGTTACTGTTACGCACGCGCTGATGCTCTGAGATTTAAGAGAATTAGCGACCCTCAGCAATGGCGGCAGATGGTCCTAAACGAAAAGGTGCTCAATAAGAAGCCTCACAAGATGTCAGGTAAAATTCTTTTTCCGAGCACTCACGACCTTCTTCCGGAGCACCTTGATATCTTCCGGCCGTACCTTCGTAGTTGGCTGGAGGTCGGCAATGAAATCCTGATCGTCACGATATTACTAGCTATCATGTTATTCTATGTGATGACTGGCCTGT
>MVRP01000014.1 GCA_002067405.1 Syntrophorhabdaceae bacterium PtaU1.Bin034
CCTTGGTGCCATGGCATGCCGGAAAGTCGATCTGGATCCGGCGGAGCTTCTCAGGCAGTCGATAGAGTTGTTCAGGGCCGAGTTCCAAGAAAAAGGGGTTGCCCTAACGGTTGATATTCCTCAGGGCTCTCACCTGAGGCTCTCGGCGGACCCGGAACGGCTGCACCAGCTTTTTGCCAACCTCCTCGACAACAGTCTCAAATACACGGAATCCGGGGGCAATCTGGTGGTCCGTCTCGACGGGTCCGGGCGGGGCTCAATAACGGTCGATTTTCAAGACTCCGCTCCCGGTGTCCCCGAGAAAGAGCTCGGACGGCTGTTCGAGCGGCTGTACCGGCTGGAGGCATCCCGAAGCCGCACAACGGGCGGGGCGGGGCTTGGACTGGCAATATGCAAGGGTATTGTCGAGGCCCATGGCGGGACCATCGAGGCCCTTGCCTCTCCGCTGGGCGGTGTCTGGATAAGGGTCATCATACCGACGAAGGAAGGCTGAAGGTTATGGCTGAGAAGATTCTCATCGTTGAAGATGAGCAAAAACTGGCATATCTCCTGAGAGATTATCTGACACAAGCCGGGTTTGAACCTGCCTGTCTTGCCGACGGCAGGGATGTTGTTCCCTGGGTGAAAGAGAACAAGCCCCACCTTATTCTGCTGGACTGGATGCTGCCCGGCAAGGACGGACTTGAGATTTGTAAAGAAATCAGGATATTCTCGACCGTGCCGATCATCATGGTGACAGCCCGCGTGGAGGAGATCGACCGCCTCCTGGGGCTGGAGCTTGGGGCTGATGACTACGTGTGCAAGCCCTTCAGCCCGAGAGAAGTGGTGGCGCGTGTCAGGGCCGTGTTACGACGGACAGGCGCAGGAGCTACCGTTCATGACAGGCAGCTTCGCCTTGACGAATCCCGTTATCTCGCGACGTTGAACGGCCATGATCTGGAACTGACTGCGGTAGAGTTCAAGCTGTTGAGCTTTCTGTCGGCCAACCCCGGCCGGGTCTACGGCCGCCTGCAGCTCATGGACCGGATTTATCCCGACCGGCGCGTTGTGAGCGACCGGACTATCGACAGTCATATCAAGAAGCTGCGCAAAAGAATCTCGGCCGTTGCCCCCGATGTGGAGCTCATCCATTCGATCTATGGCGTCGGGTACAAGTACGAGGAGACGGACCGGGAATCGGGGGATGAATAGGCGGGACCTTCTTGAGACGGCATACGTGTAAGTGACCCGATCTGGGGCTATTCTCATAAAATCCCTACGCCGTTGGCATTGGTCGGAAACCGGGGCAGGTCCCAGTTATCTCTCTTGATCTCGCCCTCGAAGCACATCATGCGATAAACCGTCGGCTGCAGTGCCGGTGTGTTTGTAGTGACCGGCCAATTCGGCTCGCATTAATCGCTTGCCCGCAAATTCGCTTTTATTCATCCAGGCAACAATCAGGGCCATGAAAAATAATCCATGGGTCGCATACCGCCGACCTGTCTTCCGCGTCCGTCACCACGACAAAAGAGCACAGCCTGTGACATATTTGTCCATGCCGGGAATCAGCCTATGCGGCAAAGGAAATATGCTCATAAACCTGGAGCGAGGGGTGGACGCATATGTCCTTGTTTAGAACCATCGTACTATCGATCATTGCCGGCCTGTTATAGAAGCATTCGTCATTACACATGAAATCGAATAATCGTGACGGCCGGCGACAGGTAGGGGGAAGCGGCATGAAGATTGCTTTATGAGCCCCCGATGGCACAACAACCGCGTTTGGGGCATGAACCGGATAAAGAGGCCTGCCTTGTTCAGAGTCTTGCCCGGAAAATCCTTTTATACCTGATAGATCACCCTGATGCCGAAGACAGCCTGGAGGGAATAGTCGGATGGTGGCTTCTCGAACAGGAGATCAGGACGCAGGAAAACAGGGTCAGGGAGGCAGTCAGGATGCTGAAAGACAGGAATCTCATTATTGAATCTTCCGGCAGAGGGGCAGAGGTGCGGTACAGGGCCAACTGGGACAGGAAAGAGAAGATCATGGTTCTCCTTGACGATAGCTTCGGCGAACGGAACATGCAGGGCTGACGACGCACGGAAGGGGACACCGGAAAACGGGGATTCGCCGTTTTTTTGAAAAAGATACCGGTAAGGATGCAAGGATAAGGTTTGATCGATAAGGCTTTCGATTTTTTGAAGAAAGAGATTTACGGCTATCTGTCAAAGATCCCGGAACTCAACATAAAGAACGACAGCGTCATAAAGGTCTCTTCCCTGCTCAAGCTCGGAGGCGAGACCGAGCTTCCCGCCAATGTGATCGGCCTGACCCTCGTCAACGTTGAAGAAGAAAGAACGGTCAAAGCGCAGACCGTGGCGCTCATCGACAGCGATGGCCGCGTTTCCCACGTCAACCCGGAGATCAAGCTCAATCTTTACCTGCTCGTCACGTCCAATTTTGCCAATTATCCGACCGCCCTTGAGCACCTTTCAGCGGTTATCCGTTTTTTTCAGTCCAAGAATGTCTTCTATTCCCAGAACTCACCTACCCTGCCCCAATCGATCGGAAAGCTTGTGGCTGAGCTCTACACCATAAACTTCGAGCAGCAAAACCACCTCTGGGGAAGCCTCGGCGCAAAGTACGTCCCCTCGGTCATCTACCGGGTCCGGCTCCTGATAATCCAGGAAGGCCTGAAGACGGACGAGCAGGCACCCACCGCGGCCATCGGTCTCACTTCCAAGGGGGTATAGGAAAGGTGGGCCTGCACTACGAAACCCTTTTTGAGGTCGAAACGATTCATACCTATTTCGGCCCTCACCCTTCAGCAGAATTCGAGATCGAGCCGACACCCGCGTGTGCTGTTGTGCTTCTGGACCATGGCCTCCTTTTCAGAAAAACAGCCTACGGTTTTTGCGTCCTCTATGAATGTACGACCGACGGAACAGGCGCCGCGATTCCCCGCCGGCCCCTCTCGGACGGCCCCCGCTTCTCGTTCTCGGTCAGGGCAAAGAACGCCTATCTCGTCAGTTTCTCGGCCCTGCCGCTTTCCGGGCCGGAAAAAGGCATTTTCAGCCTTACCAACCTGACCGGCAATCTCCGTGACGGTACGTATCTCCTGGCCGCCGACACGACGACCCCTTATGTGACCGGCAACGATCTCGTCGAGTTGCGGTCAATGAGCTTTCAGTACGGCGTCGGCGGTGACGGCCGCGCTCACACGATCAGGGTCATGGAAGGGACCGGACACGTCGCCTCAGAGGCAACAATCGGTCCTTCAGCCCATCCCGTTGGATATAACGTGAATCTCATCAATCGCAAAACCGGACAATACACAATCGAAGTCGACGACACTGAGGAGCTGCGCTTTTACGCGGATGATTTCCTTTTCCGTCAAAGACCGTTCGCGGTTATCGACATATTCCTCGGACCCGAAGCCCCTCCCGGGTTTTCTCCGGTCAATCCGGACGGTAGGGCCACAAAAAAGCGATACACCGTCATGATCGGCAGGCGAAACCTTTTCTGGCGATATCTGGTGGCGCTCAAATACCGGACAGGGGTCGGCCCCGAGACAATGTCGATCACCCATCCCGACCCTGCGGTCTCCTTTGCACGGGGTGAAACAAGACAGGCACCGGACGGCACGACAATCGTGCCTTTTGTATCGGGCAGCGAGCTTCCCCTTCAGTCACAAGCGATTCCGGGCATAACGCTGCAGAAAAACGGTAATGGCAGCGGCTCATTTTCAGTGGAGAACCTTCCCAATGCATCGTACGAGAACGTGGTTCCCGATCCTGAGACAGGGAGGGTCTATTCGGATGTGTATGTGTATATCTGATGCCGTTACAGGCTTGAAAACGATGAACGATCAACATTTCCAAGAAGACAAGTGTTTAGAGTACCTATCTAACCCAAAGGAGGATTGAGCATGACTACGTACAGGACGCCCGGGGTCTACGTGCAGGAGATATCCCTCTTCCCGCCCTCTGTGGCGGAAGTGGAAACGGCGATACCGGCATTTATCGGTTATACGGAGAAAGCGGACCTGCTCGGCCCCGACGACCTCAGGAACGTACCCACCATGGTGACGTCGCTCCTCGAGTATCAGCAACTCTTCGGGGGAGCGCCGCCAGTGGAGGTCAACGAGATCGTTCTCGATGAGAACAACGCCGTTAAGTCGTACAAGGTAGATGCCACGTTCTACCTGTATGACAGCCTGCGGCTCTTTTTTCAGAACGGCGGCGGCAAGTGCTACATCATCTCGGTCGGGTCATACAAGGACACCCCTTCAAAGAACCATTTTCTCGATGCTGGCAAGGGGCTTGACGCCCTGAAAAAGAAGGACGAGCCGACCCTCATACTCTTCCCCGACGCGGTCCTCTTCGATGACGGCGGCCTCTACGAAATTCAGAAGCAGGCCCTTACCCAGTGCAACGACCTCCAGGACCGCTTCACCATTATGGACCTTCTCGAATCGAAATCCGCCGACCCCACCTACGGCTGGAAAAAGGGGTATGAGGATTTCAGGGACAATGTCGGCATCAATTACCTGAAGTACGGCGCTGCCTACACCCCGTGGCTCAGATCCAACCTGGGCATTGACATTAGTTATCGCGATATCAAAGGCAAGGTCACGAGGGGCGGCCAGGTGGTCGGCCTCGATTCGGACTCGCTCACCAAAAACGCCCAGGCAAAAGCCACGGTGACCGATCTCAATAACGCTATCGACGATGTGGACCGGGTAGAAAACGACCTCATTACCCTTCGGGGCTCCCAGAGCACCCTCGGCACAAAATACCAGAGCCTCCTCGATGACTTCAGGGGAAATACCAACGTCACCACTTTCAAAGCCCTGTTCAACTACATCTACAGCCTCGCCACAACCGCCGATGCCTGGGTGGCCGGGCCGGGCACCCTCAAGGGAGGGCTCCTCAAAACAGATATCAAGAACCTCATAACGAACTCCATGAGCGGCTCCATGACGGCACTCATCGGCTACGACAAAGGCGCCGGCACTGCCCTCACCGGCGGTGTCACCTTCGACCTCTACAAAACCAAGACCGTTGCGGCGACCGAATGGGGGACCATTTTCGCCGAGGCAACCTCGCCTGCAGCCGATACCACCATCTTTACAGGGACCACGAATGTGGAGAAGATGAGAGCTGCCGAGTCTTCCGTCTCGCAAATATTCAGCCAGATGAGCGCCGCCTTCGCAAGCATCTACCAGTCGGCAAATACCTACGAACAACAGTTCGAAGACTCCCTTCTCTCCTCCCATGCGGTTTTCAAGAACCTGATCGCCAAGCTCTCCGCTGCCATGACCGTCCTTCCGCCGAGCGGCGCAGTGGCCGGTGTCTACGCGGCAGTCGATGCGAACAGAGGAGTCTGGAAGGCCCCGGCAAACGTCAGCCTCGCAGCCGTTTCCGGGGTGACGGAATTCATCGACGACAAGGAACAGGAAGAGCTGAACATCGATGTGACCGCCGGAAAATCGATCAATGCCATTCGCCCTTTCACCGGGAAAGGAGTGCTCGTGTGGGGCGCACGGACGCTTGCGGGAAATGATAACGAATGGCGGTACGTGCCTGTCCGCCGTTTCTTCAACATGGTCGAGGAATCGATCAAGAAATCGACCGCCTGGGCTGTTTTCGAGCCGAATGACGCCAACACGTGGATCAAGGTCAAGTCCATGATCGAGAACTATCTGATCCAGAAATGGCGGGACGGCGCGCTCGTGGGCGCGAAGGCCGACGATGCCTTTTTCGTGAAGGTAGGCCTCGGCGTGACCATGACCGCCCAAGACATTCTTGAAGGGCGCATGAATGTGGAGATAGGGATGGCCGTGGTGCGGCCGGCCGAATTCATCATCCTGAAGTTCTCCCACAAGATGCAGAAGTCGTAAACGTCCGTAAACTGAGAGCACGCGTGAAAAAGCGCAACAAGCTTGACATTATTGTATTCACTTAAAGGAGAAGACAATGGCTGATTATCCTTTACCAGTATTTCATTTTCAGGTCCAATGGGGCGGAAAGAACCTCGGGTTCGCCGAAGTATCGGGCCTCAACATGGAGAAGCAGGTCATCGAGTATCGCGACGGAATGAGCCCGGAGTTCGGTTCCCTCAAGATGCCCGGCATCCCGAAACACGGCAATATTACCCTCAAGAGAGGGATTCTGCCCGCCGATAACGACTTCTACAATTGGATCAATACCACGAAGCTCCACAAGGTGGAGAGGCGGGACCTCATCATCAGCCTCCTCAACGAAGAGCACAGCCCGGTCATGACCTGGAAGGCGGTCAGGGCCTTTCCGGTCAAGGTGGAAGGCCCGGCAATGAAGGCAACAGGCAACGAAGTGGCCATCGAATCCATAGAAATCGCCCATGAAGGGCTGACCATCGAGAACGGATAGCATTCATGGGAAGCGGTATTGAATATCCGCCTGCGGGCTTTCACTTCAAGGTGGAGTTCCAGGTGAGCAATGTCACGGACGGGGACGCCCGCTTCATGGAAGTGGGCGGCCTCAGCCGGGAACTGGGTGTGGAAGAATACGCCGAGGGTGGCGAGAACCGGTTTGTCCACCGTCTTCCCCTTCGCGCCAAGTACGGCAACCTCGTGCTGAAGCGGGGCGTGCTCAAGGATTCGGGTCTTATCGACTGGTTCAGAAACGCCGTGGAAAGCTTCGACTTCGAGCCTGCGGACGTGGTGGTTACCCTGCTCAACGAAGAGCACGAGCCGCTCATGGGCTGGTCTTTTGCCAAGGCCTGGCCGGTGAAATGGGCTGTTTCCGATCTGAAGGCCCAGGACAATGCCATCGCCGTGGAATCGATCGAGCTGGCCTACCAGTACTTCAGGGGAGTGTGACGCATGCCGGTGGTGATCAACGAGCTGGTTATCAGGGCGGTGGTCGACACCGGCGCAGGCGGCGGGAACGGCGCGCGGCCCGGGGTGCAGGGTGAGGGCGGCTCGGACAAAGAGTCGATCATCGCGGAGTGCATCGATCAGGTCCTTCAAATCCTGGAACAGAAGCGGGAGCGATAGATGCCGGAACGGGGAGAGCTCGAAAAACTGATCATTGATGCCTATACCAAGGCTGATTATTCGGGAAGCGCGGTTGCCACCTTTACCGTCACCTTCAACCCGGATGAATACGTGAGGGTGTACGACATCGAGTATGAGGAAAAGCAGGGAGCCGGCGCGACCGGGAGCCCCATGGCCTTCAAGCGGATCAAGCCGCAGGATTATACCCTCAAGTTCCTGATCGACGGCACGGGCGTCGCCGGGGAACGTATCGACGTCTCTGAAAAGGTTGCCGAATTTTTCACCACGGTGGGTTATGACGGCGACATACACCGACCACGGTATCTCCAGGTGATCTGGGGCACCCTCAGGTCGAACTGCGTCCTTCTCAAGGCTGAAGTGACCTACAAAATGTTCAGGCCCGACGGAACACCCGTGCGCGCAACCGTGAGCGCCACCTTCCGGGAGGCCGTGGACGACTCCACCAGGGTGAAGCAGGACAGGACAGCCTCCCCCGATCTTACCCACGTGAGGACCGTGCGCGACGGTGACACGCTCCCCGCCATGGTCTACGAGATATACGGCGACATATCGTATTACATCGATGTGGCGAGGGCAAACGGGCTTTCCAGCTTCAGGACCCTGAGGACGGGCGATTCCATCATCTTTCCTCCTCTCGACAAGGGGGGATCATGAGCGACCCCCGCACCATTCCCACGAGCCAGCCTTCGGACAGGCCGAGTTTCACCGTTCTCGTGAACGGCACGGCCATCCCTGCGGAATGCCACGTGGCCTCGGTGGTCGTCACCCGCGTGGTAAACCGCATCCCCTTTGCCCGAATAACCCTTCTCGACGGCGATGCGTCCCAAGAGGATTTTCCGTTGAGCACGGGCGATCTCTTTGTGCCGGGCAAGGAAGTAGAGATACAGGCGGGCTATCACTCCCATGATGAGACGATCTTCAAAGGGATCATCACCCGCCACGCGATCAGGGTGCGTCAGGGCGGCGGCTCGATCCTTACCGTGGAGTGCAGAAACAAGGCGGTCAAGCTCACGGTGGGCAGGAAAAATGCCTGTTTCCGCGACAAGAAGGACAGCGATGTATTCGGCGATATCGTCGGTCACTACTCCCTCAGCGCGGACGCTGCAGCCACGGACGTGACCCACAAGGAGCTTGTCCAGTACGGATCGACGGACTGGGATTTCATGGTGAGCCGCGCCGAGGCGAACGGCATGGTGATCATTGCGGGGGATGACAAGATTGCCATTGATAAGCCCCAGTTCTCTTCGAAGCCTGTCCTTACCCTCCTCTACGGCGCCACCTTGCTCGAATTGGACGCTGAAATGGACGCCCGGACCCAGTACTCATCGGTCAAAGGCCATTCCTGGGACTATGCCAAGCAGGAGATGATCGAAGAAGCAGGCGCTGCCCGGGGCGTGCAGACACCGGGGAACGTGAGCAACTCCGATCTGGCCGGGGTGATCGGCCTGAGCGACTACATCCTTCAACATCCGGGAAGCATCGGCAGCAACGAGCTCAAGGCATGGGCCGCGTCCCAGGCCATGAAATCGAGCATCGCCAAGGTCCAGGGGAGGGCCAAGTTTATCGGGTTCGCAGGGGTCAAACCGGGAGACATGCTGGAGCTGAAAGGCGTGGGGGACAGGTTCAATGGCAAGGCGTGGGTCTCCGGGGTCCGTCACGAACTGGGACCGGGTGTGTGGACGACCGATGCCCAGTTCGGCCTTTCGCCCCAGTGGTTCTTTGAAGAGCACGAAACAGAGATGGCACCTGCTTCGGGGCTTCTGCCGGGTGTGCACGGGCTCCAGACAGGGGTTGTCGCCTCCCTCGAAGACCCTGACGGCGAGGACAGGGTCAGGGTCAAACTGCCCATGATCGCAAGCGACAGCGACGGCGTGTGGAGCCGCGTGGCAAGCCTTGACGCGGGCAACAAAAGGGGCGCCTTCTTCCGGCCGGAGGTTTCAGACGAGGTGGTAATCGGTTTCCTTAACGACGACCCGCGCAACCCCGTCATTCTCGGCATGCTCAACAGCAGCAAGCTGCCTGCACCGATCACGGCAAGCAATGACAACCATGAAAAGGGCTTTGTCACGAGAAGCGAAATGAAGGTTATCTTCAACGACGACAAAAAGAGCATCACCATCCAGACGCCCAAGGGCAAATCGATCGTCATCGACGATAACAGCGGGAGCATAATCTTAAAGGACGAGAACAACAATAAAATAGAGCTCGGCGCATCCGGTATCACCCTGGAGAGCGGCAAGGACGTGATCATCAAGGCAACGGGCGACCTGAAAATGGAAGGCGTCAATATAGAGATGAAAGCGAGCGCGGGCCTCAAGGCCGAAGGCTCGGGCAACCTGGAGCTCAAAACGAGTGGCACTGCCGTGCTCAAGGGCTCCATGGTACAGATAAACTAGGAGGAACCATGCCCCCTGCAGCACGGGTAGGCGACACATCGAACCACGGGGGAACGATAACGGGACCGGGCATCGCCACGGTGATGATCGGCGGCAAACCGGCGGCAACGGCGACCGACCTTCATGTCTGCTCCCTGCCACCCAACGGCCACCAGCCCACATCGAGCGCCTTTCCTGCAGGCAGCACGACCGTCCTGATCGGCGGCAAACCGGCCTTACGGGTCGGGGATGCCTGCATATGCGGTGCGTCTGCCGCAATAGGAGAGCCGACGGTGATGATAGGGTGAAGGGAATGGCAGACTCTCACGACAGCATAATCACCTCTTTCCTCGGTACCGGCTGGAGCTTCCCGCCCTCCTTTTCCAAGGCAGGAGGAGGCGTTGAAATGGATTCCGATCTCGACGATATCAAAAGCAGCCTCCATATCCTGCTCTCCACCTCCCTAGGCGAACGTTTCCTTCAGCCGAAATACGGCTGCAACCTGGAAGCCCTTGTCTTCGACCCTTTGAGCACGACGATGATCACCTACATGAAAGGGCTGATCGAGCAGTCGATCCTCAATTTCGAACCGCGGATCATCACCGACGGGGTGCTCATCAGCGGCACCGACACCGAGGGAAAGCTGGAAATCGAGATACGGTTTACGGTGAGGGCGACCAACTCCCGCTACAACATGGTGTATCCTTTTTATCTCAATGAGGCGAGCCGGGCTTGATGGAGAAGAAGGGACACGACAAGGTATTTCTTATCAGGGACGGGCAGAGCCGGAAGGGACGGTTCCCGGACGCGCTGCGGCCCTACTTCGCGAAGGTCGATGACCGGGGACTGGCCGACTTTCTTGATTTTGCAAAAACGTACGCCGGCGAGCTCAACTATTTCAATGGTGAAAACAGCGTCGATGGCGACTGGACCCCCTTCTTCAGCAGTCCGCCCGAAGAAGTCCTTTCCAGGTTGAAGGGCCATGGAGACATCCCTCCCCACCTCGCACTTTACCTCGCTTTTTTGCTCCTTTTGCGCCATCCCGGGAAGGAGCTGAACAAGATCACCGACCGGCACCTCGACTTTTATTACAGAAAAGTCCTCGGGCTCAGGGAAAAGGCAGCTTCTCCCGATTTCGTGCACCTGCTCTTCGAGCTTAAAAAAGGCGTCCGGGACCTGCTCCTTGAAAAAGGGACCGCCTTCAAGGCGGGCAAGGATAAGAAAGGGAAAGATCTTATTTATGTCCTTGCCGGCGATACTATTGTCAACCGCGCCGGAATTGCCGGGCTTCGCGCCGTCCGTGTCGATCCCGCTTCCGGAACGGTTTTCATCGCGCCGAAGGCCGATTCGAGCGACGGCGTGGGAGGCCCCCTCGACAAGCAGTCGCCCCAATGGGACGCCTTCGGAACACAGAGCACCACGCCGGCCGAAATAGGCTTTGCCCTCGCATCACCGGTGCTTTTGCTGTCGGAAGGGACAAGGAAAATAGACGTTACCCTCACCCTCTCCGGTATCAATGCCGCTGCTGTCCGCGGAACCAGCTTCGAAGTGCTTCTCACCGGCCCCAAGGGCTGGATAGGCCCGAAAGAGACGTCGCTCAGCCCGGTCGCCGGTTCTTCCGGCCTTCACACTATGTCTCTTACCCTTTCCGCCGAGGAAGCGGCTGTGGTCGCTTACAGCCCGAAAATCCACGGCGGCGACTTCGCCACTGCCCTGCCCGTCATGCAGTTGTTGATAAAAAAGGAGAACAACGGCCGCATCTACAAGGTCCTCAGGGAAGCCCTTCTCACAAAGATCAAAATCGACGTCGAGGTGAAGGGTATGACGGGTTTGACACTGGAGAGCGATACGGGGAGTCTCGATCCTTCCAAGCCTTTTATGCCTTTCGGCATCAACCCCGACGCAGGCACCACCTTTTACGTAGGCTGCAACGAGGCCTTTCGAAAGGAGCCGGAGGAATTCTCTTTTGAGGTGCTCTGGAAGGTGCCGCAGGACAATCTTGCCGACTATTACCAGGACTATACGGTAATTCTGGCCGGCAAGACGAACGCGGAAAAGATCGTTCCCTCCAACGACTATTTCAAGGCCGATCTCGTCGCCCCTTACGCTGTTTCACCCATCAGTGTCTCCCTTTTTGCGGCAAAGGCGGGCGATCCGGTCACCATCACGTCAGGCCGTGCGATATCCGCAGCCGGCAAAGGAAAGGCACGCTCCGGCAAGAAGTGGATGCTCGAGAAACAGCACAACCTCTGGGCCAAAAAAGAGCTCGAACGTATGGAGATGACCGGCAAAGGCCTGATAATCACTGAAAAAGAAAGGAGAAATGCCGGGGAGGAGGAAGAAGGCTCGTCAGGCTCGTCGAAAAAAGGCTTCGCCGAGCTGCGCCTGACCAGGGGGTTTCTCCAGCGCGAGTACCGCGATATCTACACAAGAAATATCGTTACCTATGCCGCAACCGGGGAAGGCGACCTCGTTTTGCCCAAAGAGCCGTATACACCGGTCATGAAGTCGATCAGGCTCAACTACACGGCGACGACGGATGACGTGGACATCACCCGTGCCGATGAGGAGTCTTTTCTTTCGAGGGGCGTGGAGTTCTTCCATATCACGGCCTTCGGCCAGATGCGGGAAGACGCCTACCTGCGCGAACGCGCCTCTGCTGCGGCAGGCGGCCCCATCCGCCTTTTACCCCAATACAGGAACGAAGGTGAATTCTATATCGGGGTTCTCGATATAGAGCCCCTTCAGAATTTGAGCCTCCTTTTTCAGCTTGTGGAAGGAAGCGCTGATCCGGCAAGCGACAAGGCCGATATCAAATGGAGCATTTTGGGCGACAATTACTGGCGCCCCTTCACGTCGGACGAGATCCTCGCCGACGGAACGAACAGCCTGCTTAAAAGCGGCATTATGAGATTCGCCATTCCCGGGGAAGCTTCCGGTACGAACACCATCCTCCCTGTCGGCATGATCTGGCTCCGGGCCGCAGTGGAAAAGAATACGGATGCCGTCTGCAAGTTCGCCGGCGTCCTGACCAATGCGGGCACCGCTCTTTTTGCTGACCGGGGAAACGATCCGGCCCACCTCTCATCCGCCCTTCCCCCGAAGTCAATAACCGGTCCTGTCGCCCAGATCGATACAATAAAAGGGGTGGAGCAACCTTTCGCCTCTTTTGGCGGCGCAATGGCCGAGAACAGAAAAGGCTTCTACACAAGGGTGAGCGAGCGGCTCCGTCACAAGAACAGGGCCGTCACCATATGGGATTGCGAGCGTATGGTCCTCGACCGTTTTCCGTCAATCTACAAGGTGAAATGCATCGGTCATACCTCCCCTGATTCACTGATCGCCCCCGGCCACATGACGGTGGTCGTCATTCCGGATATGCGAAACAGGGACAGCGCTCACGTGCTGGAACCGAGGGTCGACAAGGCAACCCTCGGCGAAATCGCAGATTTCGTCGCCGACCGGACAGGCCTGTTTGCCACTATCCACGTGGAGAATCCCGTGTACGAGAAGATTAAGGTCGATTTCAAGGTCGCTTTTTACCGGGATTATGAATTCGGTCATTACCGGGACCTCCTCAACAGGGAGATAATCGAATTCCTTACGCCCTGGGCCTTTGACCGGGGTACGGAGATCGTTTTCGGCGGCCAGGTCCACAAGTCGGTCATTCTCGATTTTGTCGAGGACAGGCCGTACGTCGATTACGTCACCCTTTTCCGCATGTACCAGGATGGGACAGGCAGGGAAGACAAGGAGGTGATCCGGGCGACAGGGCCGCGGTCGATCCTCGTCTCGGCCTCCACCCATACAATAGAGCTTGAAAAAGCTTGAACACAGGGACTAAAGATGGTGCAAACACTTACCATACCGAAAAAGCCACCACGTGATCATACCCTCAATTATGCCTGGCTGCGCGAGGCGGGCCTGCGCCACGTTGAAGAGCTGGCGTACAAGGTATGGACCGACTACAACGTCCACGATCCGGGAATTACCATTCTTGAGCTCCTTTGCTACGCCATTACCGACCTCGGTTATCGCATCTCCTGGCCCATGGAGGATCTGCTCACCGGAGGCGACGCCGGTGCCCCGTCGCTTCGCGACCAGTTCCTCTCAGCCCTCACTATATTTCCCGTAAAGCCAGTGAACGTCTATGACTACCGGAAGCTCCTCATCGACATCAGGATCGACCGCATACCCAACACGAAAGAAGGTGCGAGGGACACGGTAGGCGTGAGAAACGCCCGCTTGGAGAAGGCCGTAATCCGCCCCTTTTATGTTGATTGCGTGGAGCGCCGCCTCCTTTTTGACGAACCCGCCAAGCCCGCGATTTCAAAACCGGTCGAAGTCCAGGGCGTTTACGACGTGCTCATCGAAGTCGATGAAGACGCAACAGCCGATGAAAAGAAAGCGATTATTGCCGAGGCTGGACGGAGGCTCATGAAAAACAGGAACCTCTGCGAGGATTTTTCCGGTAGGATAAAGGTCATCGAAAAGCAGGAGTTCATTGTCTGCGCTGAAATAGATGTCGCTTTCAACGCCTCCGTCATAGATACCGAGGCGCGCATCTTCCACGCCCTCCAGGACTACCTTTGTCCGCCCGTCCGCTTCCACAGTCTCAAGGAGATGCTCGATTCGGGAAAGGGCCCGGACGAGATTTTTGAAGGCCCCGTGCTCGAGCACGGCTTCATCGACAACGACCAGCTTGCCGCCTCGGCACCGCGCAAGGAGGTCCGCCTTTCGGATATGATCCGTATAATCATGGGGATCGAAGGGGTCGAGGCAGTGCGGCAGATCATTGTGAACCCGGCGGACGAACCGCTTTTCGGCGACGATAAATGGACCATCAAGGTAAAGGAAGGCATGCAGCCCGTGCTCGATTACGGGAAGTCCCGGATCGTCTATTACAAAGACATGGTGCCCTTCAGGGCGGATCAGGCCGAGGTGAAAAAGCGGATTACCGCAATGAGGATCGAGGAAAGCGAGGCAGACCTTTCCATTACGGAAGATTTGCCCATGCCCGAGGGGTTTTTCAGAGACACGGGTGCCTATCAGACGATCCAGAACGACTTTCCCCGGAATTACGGCATCGGGATAAACGGGCTGCCGGAATCAGTGCCGGAAGAGCGGAAAGCCAAGGCAAAGCAGCTCAAAGCCTATCTCCTTTTCTTCGACCAGATCCTTGCCGACTATTTCGCGCAGTTGTCAAAGGTACGAGAACTTTTCTCTCTCGATGGTTCCCTTGCCCGGACCTATTTCCACCAGACCGTCTCCGGGGTGAAAGGCATGGAGGAGCTATACCGGGACTATGCCGCATTCAAGGACTCGGGAGGGAATCCCTCAGGACAGGAGAAGGATTTCGAGGCGAGGCGCAACCGCTTTCTCGACCACCTTCTGGCACGATTTGCCGAGAACTTCAGCGAGTATGTGTGGATGATCCATAGCGTGGAAAAGAAGCCCGCCTTGTCCGCCATAGAGGCAAAGACGGCATTCCTGCGCGACTATGCCACGGTGAGCGGCAGAAGGGCCCAGGCCTTCGATTATACCGATAAGGAAAACCAATGGAACACGGCCAATGTAACCGGCCTCGAAGAACGGGTTTCCCGCCTTCTGGGCATCAGGAATTACAAGCGGCGGAACATTGCGGGTATCAAATACGAGGTCTATCAGGAGAAGGACGAAGACGGTATTCTTGAATACCGCTTCAGGGTCATCGATGAAGTGACGAAAAAGATCATCCTGAGCGGCACCGCAAAGTATCGCAAGGAAAGCGATGCCCTGCGGGAGATGAAAAAGGCTATCGAGCTTGCCCTTTCCCGCGACCATTATCAGCTCGGTCAGACACGCTCAGCCGGCGCGACGAGGTACTATTTCAACATTGTCGACGACGAAGGGCGTGTCGCCGCACGGCGGATCGAGTATTTTGCCACGCCCGAGAAGCGGGAAGAGGCGATTCACCGGCTTATGGAGTGTCTTGCGGAAAAGTACAGCGACGAGGGCATGTTCGTGGTCGAGCACATTCTTATCCGGCCGAAAAACCCCGGCGAGAACTTCCTGCCCGTGTGCCAGGCCCCGGACTGCAGCGAGTGCGAGAAAGGGGACGCCTATTCGTTCAGGATCAGCGTCGTCCTCCCTGCTTTTTCCCCTCGCTTTTTGAATGTTGATTTCAGGCGTTTCGTCGAGAAGACGATCAGGCTTGAGACACCGGCCCACATCTTCCCCAAGATTTGCTGGATCGATCGTGACCAGATGGCCGAATTCGAAGCGGCTTATCGTGACTGGCTGGAGAAGAGAGGCGGCAGGGCCGAATCGGCACGGACATCCCTCAACCGGCTCGTGGAAATCCTCGGGAGGCTCCGGAACGTCTATCCCGAAGCCCATCTCACCGATTGTTCGACCAACGTCTGCGCGAATCCCTTTATCCTCGACAGGACAAATCTCGGAACGGAGAAGAGAACATGAAACACCACCCCAAGGAGCGCAATAATGGCGGATAACAACAAGCTTTCAACCGTTATCGATTCATATACCTTCTTCGAGCCCGACCAGGTGCTCACCCCTGACCAGTTAAACAGCCTTACCGGCTATCTGGACAGGCAGGAGCGGCTCACCCGGGTAAAGACAAGGGGCACGGGCATTGTGACGGGCCTCCATGTGAGGGCGGCTGATGACGGGACGTCCGTCACGGTATCGAAAGGGTCGGCCATCACCACTGACGGCGACATGCTTTTCCTCGACGCTGATACGGCTTTCACCCATTTCAGGGAGTACGTGGACAAAAACGGCCAGTACGAGGTATTTGCGAAGGACGGTAAACAAATTCCCCTTTATGAATTGGCCGTCACGGGCACTGCCGACGAGGCCCTCCCGAGGTTTGAGAAGGCCACGGGGAACACCATGGTGGATATGGCCGTGCTTCTTTATATGGAAAATTTCAGGCTGAGCCAGAACATCTGCACGGGCGGGGATTGCGATAACAAGGGACAACTGGAAAAGCACAACCTCAAGGTCCTGCTCGCCCGAAAAAGCGACCTGGCAAAACTCCCCGCACCCGCCTACTTCGACACGAAGGATCCCGTGTTCGAGCGGGTCCTTCTCGATCCTTCCGCTACCGATCACTATGGCGACCTGCTCAAGGCCTATCGTGAAGGGATTCAGGCAATGACAAAGGCACTCACCGGACTCCTGCCTGAAACCTACAGCGTCTGCGAGGGTTTGCTGAAAGGCGTATACGGCGACAATCCCACGAAACTCTGGCGTGAAAAGCTGAAGGAAACGGCAGACAAGGCCGCCGGTGTAACCTCCGGTATTCAGTATGTCCACGATTTTTTTCTCGATGTCATGGGCGCATACGAGGAGTTCCGGGAAGCCCTTTTCCGGCGCGCCATAATCGACTGGACAAAAATCATCCCCTTCCCGAAACACGTTATGGCCGGGAGCCCTGTTGTCGAGGCAGAGCTCAGGCACGATCCTTACCGGCATGGATTCTACACGCCTGACACGGCCACGCTCGATTCCGAAGGTGTTGCAGAGGTTCGGTTTCTCCATAAACGGCTCGATCTGATGATCAAGAGTTTCGACCTTACGCCCGCCCTTTCAGGGCGCATCAGGGTCATGCCGCGCCGGGACAAAAGCCGCGAGGCCGCTCTTCGCCCCGTCCCATCCTATTACAAAGACGGGGGCGACGAAACGGTGAACACTTACTGGGACTTCGGTGCACGCATGAGAGGCAGGGAACCGTCAATCTTCAGTATTTCGAGTGATACCAGGGGCTTCGGCAAAGATAAGCTTCTTGGCGAGCCGTGGGATTTTCGTGCTTCCCATGCACCGTTTTACTGGATCGACGGCCATATGGACAAGGACGTGGATGAGGCGGAAAAACAGCTTAACGATATCATTGCCTGGAGCGACCTTCCCTTTCAGGTGAGAACGCTCCAGATCGAAAACGATATCACACTCCTGCCCCTGAAGCCGAAGAGGCCCGTCTTCACGAGGGACTTGAAGAGCCTCTTTACCGTGCAAAAGAATGCCCTGAAAATCCACCTCGACGATCTCCAGGATTTCAACACGGCCTTAGCGGGTACGATTACTACGGCGGTAAAGGATTCGAAGCTCCCTGCCAGGGACCCTCTCGACGCAAAGAGCTCGTTCGAGCTTTTCACGAGTAAAGATACGGACCGCCTCGGTCAAAAGGTGACGGTCCTGAAGGAAAAACTGGAAGTGCCCATCGACGATTTCGACCACGAGGGTTTTGAAAAAGAGTTCAATGAGACAATCGGCATAGCGGCGAACCTCAACAAGGGCGTCAAGGGCGTTACCTACAATTCCACCTTCACCCCGTATGAAACGGTGATAAACAGCACTGCCTTCAAGCAGCTCACCCTGGTCAAGGATATCCTCATCAAAAGGAAAGAAAAGATGAAGCATCTTACCCTTTTCGGCAGTTTTATCAAAGATCATCCGGGCATGACCCATCAGGGAGGCGTTCCGTCCGGCGGCACCTTTGTTCTCGTCTACTCGGGGGCAACAAAAAAAGTAGTGGCCGATTTCGCTCTTCCCTACCGGTTTGAGGACGACAGGGAAGAGGACGAGGAAGAAACGGTGGGTGTCGTGACCAAGCCGAAGTGGACCGATCTCAACGATCTTAACATCCATTTCAATAAGGACCAGTATTTTGAGGACAAGATCGCGGCCCTGGATCAGAACCTCAAGACAAAGATAGATGTCCTCAATGAGAACATCAGACAGAAAACGATTGATTTGCAGGAGAAGATCAATGCGAACACCGCGTCCATCGGCAAGGTCTACACGGATAGCATGACGGCCCTCGTGAACGGGGTCGATACGGTTATCAAGGCCAAGGAAACGGTAACGGGTGCGGCAAAGGAGAAGGCGGCGTCCGCATTCGCGAAGGATGATTATGCGGGTGCCGCAACCGTTATTGAAGCTGCAAAGGACTACAGGACCGCCTATGAAAAGAAGGTCGATGAGGGGACGGCCACCGAAGAAGATAAGGAGATGATGGACACGCTGGACAAAGCAGCAGCCAAGGCGATTACCGGCACCGTGAAAAAGATCGCATCGAGGGAAACAGATGTTGAAGCCGGTTCGGAAGAGGCGAAATTCATCGAATATGCGCGCACCTCCATGGGAACGATCAAGGATGAGACACTCAGGAAGGGTATCACTTCCGAGGTAGCCAGGATCGTGGAGACGAGCAGCACCAAAACGAACCTGGTGAACAGGCTTAAGACGTTCGGTTGACCTGACCATGGATCGTGTGACCCATCGCATCGGACGCCAGATTATGGAATTCACCTTCCCGCAGAGGGAAGAGGCTGATCTGTTCCGGCGAAGAATGGCCGGGCTCTGCGAAACAGTACTTGCCCGCGAGATCGATAACGTTCTCACCGAAGCTTTTCCCGGCCGGGAAGAAATCCATTTTATCGACCGTGTAGATCTCGATCTCGGCACGCTTTCATCAAAGGATGTGCTGACGGATGAAAAAGGGACGGAACTTGCCGCCGTAATCCGGGAAAAACTCCGTGAGTGGTTCCAAAGGGAAAAGGTGAGGCGGAAACGGGGGGAAAGATCCGGAGTTGTCATGACCGGGTCGCCTTCAGACGAGGCGGCTCCGGATGGGCACCCCGAAGAGGCGAAATTCACGATTCTCAGCCGGTTTCTCGAAACAGGGACAATACCATGGTGGGCCGGAGGCGGCGTCTATTTTTCCGGGTCAATGGAAGATTTGTTCAGGGAAATGGTCGTCAGTCAAAAAGAGAGGGAAGAGGCGTTTATCCGTAAAAGCATCGAAAATCCCGTGATCAGGGAGAGACTCGCCGCCCAGTTCTCCGATGATACCCTGATGAAAACAATACGGCTTCTTGCCGGTCATTCGTCCGCAGGCGGTTTGCCGATCCGGCTCATGCGGCTGGTAACCGGAAAACGCACAGCCCGTGTACCGGCCGAGCTTCGCATTCCTTTCTGGGACAGCCTTTTTACCGCCCTTTCCCAGACGGGCGGGGCTCAGGGCCAGGGCTTGTCCCCTTTGAGCGAAGCGCAGCTCACCCGGACCTTCGTCGACCTTTTGCGCCGGAAAACGGCCATGCCCCGTGACGTGTCAAAGCCGTTCCTCCCCTCGGATCAGCCTGGAAGGCCCGATAACAAGGACCCGGCTGTCCCGAAGGACGTGGTGCAGCAGGATTCGGCTTACAGGAACAAAATCCGTACGGCCGGGAAACATCTGCCGGAAGAAGGGGAGCATGCTCCGACCCGACCGGCAGTACGGGAACTGCAGGCGGACAAAGCCTCAACCGGCATTCAGGGCAAACACCCCACACCGCTCGGGGCTGCAACTGCACGGTCTTCTCTTTCGTTGCCCGGTACAAAAGGCGGAAACGTCGAACAGGGCACATCAAGGACTGCCACGTGTGAGGCCAGAGCGGACAGTGCCAGGAAATACTCAGCGGTCGAGACGAAAAGATCAGGCGCCCGGCCCGGGAAAACGGCAACACGATCTGCCGGACACGAAGGGGCTCAAGCGGAAGCGATACCGCGAACCCCGGACGGAGGAACTCCTCACCCCGGTCCCGCCATTTCTTCTCACATTTCTTCTCGGTCCAATCTGTCCGGCGAAACGGTCTCAACTGCCGGCTCCCATGCAGAGAAACCGGCTTCTGAAAAATTACCCCAAGGCACCTCTGCGGCCGCCCGTCACCCGGCTCAAATAGCCCCGGACATGGAGACTTCAGGCGGCGGCCGGCCGGTAAAAAAATCGGTAAGCGGGCGTTCCTTGCAGGATTCCGGTGGGGAGACGGCCGGTCCTCCTTTCCACCATACCCCCCTGCCCGGCCAAAAGGACCTTTTCGCTACCGAATCAGAACCCCTGCCCTCCTTGAAAAGAGCGTCCGTAAAAGAGATGCCGGTAGAGTATCACTCGTCCGACCAGACCGACAAACAGGAACCGACATTGCGACCGTTCTCCGACGAAACTGCCCAAACCGGATTCTTCCATGCGATCCCTGTGGAAAACAGCGGCCTCGTCCTCCTGTGGCCCCATCTGAAAATGTTTTTCCAGGTGCTTGGCCTTATGGACAACGGCGCCTTTTTGAATGAAAAAGCGGCTGCGAAGGCAATCCACCTGCTCCAGTATCTCGCCACTTCCGAGATTGCCCAGCCCGAATACCTCCTTCCTTTGAACAAACTCTTCTGCGGTTGGGAGATTTCGAGACCCGTGCCGCGTAATGTCCGTCTTTCGCGGAAAGCGCTGCTGGAAGGCGAGAAACTTCTGAAAGCGGTAATCGGCCAGTGGGCGGCGCTGGGAAATACCAGCGTGGCCGGCTTCCGGCGTGCTTTCCTGCAACGATATGGGACCCTGACCGAAGAAAAAGAGGGATGGACCCTCAGGGTTGAAAGAAAACCTTATGATGTCCTTCTCGAAAGATTGCCTTGGGGCTTCGGCCTGATCAGGCTGTCATGGATGAAAAGCATGGTAATCGTCGAATGGTAGAAAATCTTGCTGAAAACGGAAAATGCCTCGAACTCGATCTCGACTGGCTCGCCCGCCTGCTCGAAACACGGATAAAACTCTATTTCGGACAGGAATCGCACTTTTCCAGGCTCGAAGAAATCACTCCGCCCGACCTGACAGGCGTTGATACGCCCTACGCACGCTTTGTCAGGGACCTGAACCTCGGCTTTGCCGAACGGGCGCTCCTCGTCCTTGCCCTGACGCCGCACATCAGGCCCCATCTGCTTGATCTTTTCTTTACCCAGAATGCGGAGAGCGGCCGCTTCTTCACCGAATTCGGAGGCAGGAACGGCCATCCCCACCAGCCCTTTCTGCCGACCGGTGAAACCGCCCTTTTCGTCCTTGCCGGAGACGATCTGGGGAAAAGACTTCACTATTCCCGTCTCTTTGATGCCGACCATCCCTTCGCACTGAACCATATTGTCACGCTTGAACAGGTGCAGGAGGGCGAGCCGGCCATGAGCGGCATTCTCGCGCTGTCAAGAGAAGCACTGGACCTCGTCACGCTCGGCGAGGAACGGGAGCCGGCCTTCGGCACTTCCTTCCCGGCCAGGAAGATCGTGACCGAAATGGGATGGGAAGACCTTATTCTCGATCCTTATACCATGGAACAGGTCCTCGACATAAAGACGTGGATCGATCACGGAAAGACCCTTCTCTACGATCTCGGTCTCGCAAAACGCCTCAAACCGGGCTACAGGGCGCTCTTCCACGGGCCTCCCGGCACGGGCAAGACCCTGACCGCATCGCTTCTCGGCAAAACGACCGGACTCGACGCGTACCGTATCGACCTCTCAATGGTCGTTTCAAAATACATCGGCGAAACGGAGAAGAACCTGGAAAAGGTTTTCAGCAGGGCAGAAAACAGGGAATGGATTCTCTTTTTCGACGAGGCTGACGCACTGTTCGGCAAGCGGACGGACGTGCGCGATGCGCATGATCGTTACGCCAACCAGGAAGTTTCCTATTTGCTCCAGCGGGTCGAGGAGTATCCGGGGGTGGTGATCCTGGCCTCCAACCGCCTCTCCAACCTGGACGAAGCCTTTACGAGACGGTTCCATTCGATCATCCACTTCCCCGTGCCCGGCAAAAACGAGCGCCTTGCCCTTTGGCGAAGCGGTTTTTCGAACGTCCTCGGACCGGAGAAGGACGTCAATATACCGGAAATTGCCGCCCGTTACGAACTTTCCGGCGGCGCGATAGCGAACGCGATCCGCTACGCCACCCTTGTGTCTCTCAAAAAAGGCACATCCTCGGTCCTCACTGAAGATATCGAAGAAGGCATAAGAAAAGAATTGCAAAAGGAGGGAAGGACCTTCTGACAGGATAAACGGTTATGGGCCAAAAGACGACAGCCGCCAAAACAACCAAAACCGTCAACAACGCGCAGCCGGCCTCCGCAACCCGGTCGGGCACCCTCTTCCGCCGGTCGGCAAAAACGAATGAGGCCGAGAAACTCTCGCGCCTCGTTTGTCTGTCACAGGATACTCCGACGGTGCGGTCGACATTCCCTATCCAGGCGGCCATGCAGGTATCGATGCCTGCGGACCCTGCCGAAAAAGAGGCTGAAAGGAAGGCCAAAAAGGTAATGCGCCTGGCGGTTGCCGATGGGCCGGTAACGGTCCGCACCCGGGCAACGGGCCGGCTCCTGACGCGTGTTTCCCCCGCCGGGACGCCAAAAGAAGAGCGGGTCCAGAAAAAAGGCGAAGGACAATCCTCTGTCCAGCCCGCCACCGAGGCCGCTATCAAAAGCAGCATGACCGGCGGCTCACCCTTGCCCACCGGCGTGAGGCGGTTCATGGAGCCGCGTTTTGATGCCGATTTCAAGGGCGTCCGCGTCCATACGGGAACGGAGTCGGCAAAACTCAATAGAAAACTGAACGCCCAGGCGTTTACCGTGGGGCGTCACATCTTTTTCGGCCGCGACCGCTTCAGACCGGAAAGTGCTGAAGGACGGGAGCTGATCGCCCACGAGCTGACCCATACCGTGCAACAGGGTGCTGCAGTACAGCGACGGGCGGAAGCCCCGGTGAGCAGGCGATCCCCGATAATGGTCCAGCGTCTCGGCATCAGCGATGCCCTCGATTATTTTGCCGACAAGGCGAATATGATCCCCGGTTTCCGTATGTTCACCATCATCCTGGGTGTCAATCCGATCAATATGGGCCGTGTGGAGAGAAACGCGGCCAACATTCTCAGGGCGGTCATAGAGATGATACCCGGCGGCGGCCTGATCACGCAGGTTCTGGATAGCAGCGGCGTCTTCGAGCGGGCAGGCGCCTGGGTCGAGCAGCAGATCGGGACGCTCGGCATGACAGGGTCGGTCATTAAAGATGCGATCGACCGTTTTCTCGATTCCTTGAGCTGGCGCGATGTTTTTCGCTTGGGTGACGTATGGAACCGGGCCAAAAGGATCTTTACCGAGCCGATCGATCGCATAATCAGCTTTGTGAAGGGCTTGGTCAACGGCATTATCAAGTTCGTGAAGGACGCTATCCTTCGTCCTCTCGCCCGCCTCGCCCAGGGAACGCGAGGCTACGATCTGCTCAAAGCCGTTCTCGGGGAGGACCCCATAACCGGAGAACCCGTACCGAGGACCGCCGATACCCTTATCGGCGGGTTCATGAAGCTGATCGGCCAGGAGGAGGTCTGGGAAAACATCAAGAAAGGCAATGCAGCGGCGCGCGCCTGGGCATGGTTCCAGGGCGCACTGGCCGGGCTCCTGGGCTTTGTCCGCACCATCCCCAAAAGAATAATCGATACCATTACCTCCCTCACAATCCAGGATATCGTGACGGTTGCGGGGGCGTTCACCAAGGTTGTCGGCGCCTTCGTCAACATTGCCGCCGATTTCATCAACTGGGGACTCAACCAGGTCATCGGCCTGCTCGAAATCCTCTTCTCCGTTGTGGCGCCGGGTGTTATGCCGTACATCAAAAAAGCCCAGGCAGCCTTTGTCACCATCATCAAGAATCCTATCGGGTTCGTGGGCAATCTGGTACGGGCGGGCAAAATGGGCTTTCAGATGTTTGCGAGCAGAATCCTCGAACACCTGAAAGCAGCCCTGATAAAATGGCTCGTGGGACCGCTCGGCGATGCCGGTGTCTACATTCCCAAATCATTCAGTTTGCTCGAAGTCCTCAAGCTCGTGCTGTCGGTCTTTGGCCTGACCTGGCAGAACATCCGCGCCAAGCTGGTCAAAATTATCCCGGAGCCCGTGCTCGCCGGCCTGGAAAAAACAGCCCATATTCTTGTTACCCTCGTCAAGGATGGGCCCGCAGCCGCCTGGCAGGAGATAAAGGCTGAATTGAACGAACTGAAGGACCAGCTGATATCCCAGATCACTCAAATGGTGTCGATCGAGGTCGTAAAGGCTGCGGTCATCAAGCTGGCGAGCATGCTGAACCCCGCAGGTGCGGTCATCCAGGCGATCATCGCCATCTACAATACCATCACCTTCTTTATTCAAAAGATCAACCAGATAGCTGCGGTCGTCGCGTCCTTTATCGACTCCGTTGCGGCTATTGCAGCAGGGCAAGTGGCCAATGCCGCCAAAAAGGTTGAGCAGACCATGGCCAACACGCTCGTTGTCGTGATCGGCTTTCTTGCGAAATTCATCGGGTTGGGCAATGTCCCCGCGAAACTGGTGGGGATCATCAAGAAGATACGGCAGCCCATAGACAAGGCGCTGGACAGGATAGTAGCCTGGCTGGGCGGAATGCTGAAGAAGCTAGGGGGAGCGGTCAAGGCCGGCGCAAGGGCTATCCTGCAATGGTGGAAGAAAAAAGTGCCTGTCAACGGCGGCGGAGAAAAGCATACCCTCACATTTGAAGGCAGCAGCAAGAACGCAAGACTTGTATTACGTTCCACACCCGAGAAGCCTTCGGAATTCCTTAATAAAGCTGCGCAGCAGAGGAAAGTCGGCAACGCAAAGAGCAAGGGCCCTATTGCTCAGGCTGTATCACACGAAAAGAACGTGGACGGTCTTCAAAAAAACATCGGGAAGTACGAAGAGACTGTGGAGGCCGCCGCAGGAGATAAGACCAAAGAAGCCAACGAATTGATGGGCAAGCTCGATAGCGAGTTGGGTCTTCTCAGCATGCACATCGTCACCACTCTTGATGATTGGGGAGTAGCTGATGCCGAGATCAAAGGTGTGACTTTGCCTCGCGGCAGCTTCTCCATAGAGCAGAAAAAAGGCATAGCACGTCAGCACACAAACGAAAAAGACATTGTGAAAGACTCCAAAGGAAGACTGGTAAACCTCAGGGAAGGTCTCGCACGTCGGCACGTGGTGTCGTCTCACGACATGGCCAGGCATTATGAAGATCGACTCAACGGCAAGAAGATATCTGAAGGGAAGCTTCTGCTTGAGCAACGGGCATCGATCGGCGATGCACGGATACCTGTTGAGGACGTGAGCCAGAGCGGCATTCAGAAAGCTGCAAAGACACGTTACTCAAGATTCTTCGGTTATTTACGAAACATGTTTATCGGAGACAGCCGGGAGAACAGCTCCATTCAGGAACTCATTGATAAAGGCCATCCTGAAATGGTCGGATCGAAGCTTCAGGAGCACGTCGCTCATATCAAAAGGACATGGGCTTTCGACAAAGACATGACGATTTCCGGTTTGGATGAGAAGTAAGAATAACCGACTTCCCTGCCGTGTCAAAAATCGTCCCCGTATGCTATAAGCAGGCCGTCGCCACTGCCCTACATCTTATCATTGATTGCATGATAACCCTTGACGAGACGAGGACCTGCCTGGCGGAAGGTTATCCCTTCGTTTTCGGTTTCACTCTCTGCAAAAGCTTCGAGTCCCAATCAGAGGGGATTGCTTCTCATCTCCGAGACATCTATTTTATGCTTGCGCACGAGTTCCCAGAAAGCACGTCTGTTCTTCTGGGCCGCATGAGCCGCCTTCGTGATATTGCCGTGGTTCGCGCGCAGAACCTGCTCAACATAGTCTTTTTCAAAGCGTTCGATCGCCCGGGCTTTCGCTTCTTTAAGCGACATACCTGATGATGCAGCTTGAATATTGGCCAGCTTTGAAAGGACTATATGGATATCCTTGATGACATCATCCTGAGAAAAAATCACGGCCCGCTCCACCACGTTCTCCAGCTCTCTCACATTTCCCGACCAATGATACCGCACCATAATAGCGATGGCTTCGGCTGAAAAATTACCTACGTTTTTGCCGAATTCGGCCGCGTATTTTTTAAGGAAATGATGTGCCAGAGTCGGAATATCGTCCCTGCGCTCCCTCAAGGGAGGCAGATTGAGCGGAATCACGTTGAGCCGATAGAAAAGGTCCCTTCTAAACCTCCCGTTCTCCACCGCGTTTTCCAGATCAATATTAGAGGCGGCGATCACCCGAAGATCGGCCCGGTGCGTCTTCGGCGACCCGAGCTGTTTATATTCTTTCTCCTGGAGAAAACGGAGGAGCTTGACCTGGGCATGCATCGGCATGGTGTCTATATCGTCCAGAAAGAGCGTCCCGCCGTCTGCCTCACGGATCAAACCCTGCTGTGACACGTAGGCTCCGGTAAAGGCACCCCGAACGTGACCAAACAGCTCATTTTCCATCAGTTCAGGAGGGATGGCGCCGCAGTTCACTGCAACAAAGGGGTAACCTGAACGAGGGCTCAGATAATGGACAGCACGGGCGCAAAGTTCTTTCCCGGTCCCGGTCTCGCCTGTAATGAGCACACCGGCGTCGCATTTCGCAACCATGGGTATTTTGTGAATCTCCGAAAGGAAGGCCTGGTTCTTTCCAACAATCTGCTGCAGTCCGAACTTCTCCTTGAGGCCTGCGGTAACAGTATCCGGCTCAGCCCCTTGTCTCACGAGCCGCCATATTCTGGGCAGCAGGTCTGTGGGCCTCACGGGGGTCGTGATGTAGTCAGCAGCACCCACAGAGAGAAGATCGGCTATTTCACCCGTCCCCCCGTTCTCACTCACTACAATAACCGGTGCTTTGGCAGGACTTGCCGATATATGCCGAATTGCGCTTCTTGCAGGAAGAACGGATCGGGGAGCAACTACAAGGAGAATCGCATCGGGTCTGTACGCCAGCACGGTTGCTGAGAGGCTTTCTTCAAAGGTAACAGAATGATCAGGCTGAATCGATCGCCGCAATACCTGGATTCTTCGACTACTGGAGGATGAGAGAATTTGTTGAATGGTGATGCCTGTCTCACATCCGGCGTCGAGATCCACTATGAGAGTCTTCATTTCCTTCATAATAGAACCCTTCCCGGCCGGAAACGACTTATGTCCGACTAATGATGTTAAAGTTGTGTAATGTTAAAATTACTTCGGTTACAGAAGCAATAGAAAAACAAGGATGCTTCCTCGCCCATTCCCGAAAACAATCAGGGTCACGGCGTCCGATTGAAGATAGTTTTTTACTACATACAAGAGGTCGAATGCAAGATAAATCAGAACAGGGAGAAGGGATGAGGAATGACAGAAAACTGATGGCCTTTCACGACCGTTGCTTCTGAATCTATGGGAATCCCGGACAACACCTGAAATGGAGAACGGTCTCCTGCAAAAGAACGAAGAATGTCATACGTGCAGGTGCAGTCTTCTGCAACTTTCTCACGGCACGCCCTCCGGATTGACCTTCTTTCCGGGTGACGGCTGTATTGTTTTGCCTTCCGGAAGCAGGGAATATAAGGCATTGCCAAACTGGAAAAGCATCTTAAATACTGTGTTTATGCTACAACGGTACTGTGGAGGTTATCGTATCTTTTTTGTATTGAATCGTGAATATTTATTGGTATAAAATTACCACATGCATAGTTGGGGCTTATCGCAATCCTACTTTATAAAGGAACAAGTAAAGCACTCGGTATTCCTGAGACAGAAGGCACTTTATCCACACAATCGCGACAGCATCCGGGAAAAGGTTTCGGGAAACACCCCCTGAGTGCAAAAAAGGAGAGTCTTATGCACTATTACGAATACTGGAGTTTAAAGAAAGCGCCGTTTGATAATGTTCCAGATCCGTCGATGTACGTCTCATCCCATACCTCTTCGGAAAATGCCATAGCAGAAACTCTCTTTGCAGTGGAAGAAGGAAACGAATGTCTCGCTGTCATCGTGGGAGATGTGGGACTGGGAAAAACGATGTCCCTCCGTATGGTAATTGATTCTCTTAACCCGGACAAGTACAAGATAGCCTACATCGTGAATCCGGATATGTCGTTCATCCAGCTTTTGAGGGAGATCATAGGCCAACTGACCGGCGAGCGGTGCGAGCTGAAGAAAAAGACAGACTTGCTTGAAGCCTTTAATAAGCTTCTCTTTGACAGTGCTGCACAGGGCAAGAAAGTAGTAGTCTTCGTGGACGAGGCAAACGCGATGACGCCGTCAAATCTGGAAAAAATGAGGCTTCTCACCAACCTTCAGCCCGATGAAGTCAATTTGTTCACGATTGTCCTTGCAGGACAGCTCGAGTTTGCAAAAAGGCTCGCGCACCCGAAGCGGGCGAACCTGTTTCAGAGAATCGGGACCTATTGTACGGTGGAAAAAATAGGATCAAGAGAGCTGGTGAAAAATTATGTTGAAACCCGCCTTGGCCTGGCGGGAGGGACGCAAAAGATTTTCACTGATGACGCTATCGATCTGCTGTGGGAGTATTCGGAGCACGGAGTGCCCCGGCTCATTAATAAGATTTGCAAACTTTCTCTTAAGGCTGGAGAGACGAACGGGTTTCGGGAGATAGGGGGCGAGGTGGTTTCCCAGGTAGCGGAACGTTTTCAGAGACTGAACGGTCATGTGGCCCCCAAGAAGACTTCTCGCATTGCCGTGAACGCCGAGACTGTCCCGGAACCGATATCGGTTCCTGTGAAAGAAAACGTCATCGCCTTCGACGGCCTGTCACTCGCCGCATCTCGTACGCCAAAGACGGAACCGGATAGTATGGAAGAATCCCTGTCAGAGACGAAAGCAACGATGCAGGCATCGAGCGTACTCGCCGGCGGCGAAGATGCAAAGATAAAATTTGATCCCGAGCCCCAAGCAAGTGAATCCGGACAGCCCGAAGCAGCGCAGTTGCTGAATCCCGAAAGCGAACGGGACCTGCTCGCCGAGATGTCCGACAAACCCAGAATTGAGCAAGAGATCGAGATTGACCGGTATCAGGTCAACGTAAACATCCCCCCTGAGGTAATTGATGAATTTAACCATTCAACAGAGGAACATTGCGTAAAACTGGCCGGCGTTCTCGCAGCGCAGACCATGCAACGCTATCCGAGGTTAACGGCTGCATGGGGAGTAGATCCTCTTGCTATCTGGAGTGAAATCAGAGAGGTTATCTTGGCAAGGCTCAGGCAGGGCCAGAACGGTACGGCTCGCTAGGCCTTACTCCCTAATCAGTTCCCGCAGGAGCCTGTCTGCCTTCTCGTTTTGAGGATTTACCGAAAGAACGAAATGTAATCTTCGCACGATATCTTCTCTGAGAGTATTGTCGGGTCGTAAAAGGTACTTGAAATGCTGGGCTCTCGCAAGGTTGAAATTCGCCTCCTCCCCGTAAGGGTCGAGAGATAAGGCGTGTCGATAGCTTGACTCGGCCCTTACGTAGTCCTTCAGCTCCTCATATGCGGAGCCCATGTTGTTCCATGCCGTCTTGTCGTCCGGCTCCAGCAACAGCACCCGCTTGTAGAAGATTAATGCCTGCCTGTACTTACCCTCTTGAAGACAGAGATTGCCTATATTGAAAAGAGCCTTTGTATGATAAGGGTCGATGCCGAGAGTCGCCTCGTATTCCAGCGCCGCCTCGTCGAACATATCATGACGGTCGTAGAGCTGAGCCAGCCGGAAATGGGCCGTAAGGTCTTCAGGCGCTTTTTTTATCGCATTCACGTATCTTTGGACAGCCTCGTGATAATTACCCTCCAATTCTTCAATATGAGCGATATTTAACATTGCTTCCGTGTCGTCCGGATTGAGTTCGAGGGTTCGTTCGTAAAGCTGCCTGGCAGTCCCGAATCGCTCCATCTTCTCATAAACATACGCCAGGTTCTTGTAGGCCTCTGCCTTGTCTGATTCGAGGTCGGCTACTCTCTGAAAACAGTCCAAAGCTTCCTCGTAATCCTTTGTCCTCAAGTAAAGAAAACCAAGATTCACGTAGGCATCGGTGAATGTGCTGTCGAGTCTTATGCTCTCCTTGTAGGCCGCAACCGCCTTTTCGGTTTCACACACGTCGCTGTCATAGCGGCATGCTTTGATAAACCACTCTTTCACCTTTTTTTTGTCCATTACTATATGACTTGTCATGCCAGCGAAGCCAGCCCTCATGGGCAAATGCTGTAAGAGAGAACTTCCCGATGGATCAGAGTAATCAACCGTCTCCCCGGTTACCTTTCTTGATCGACTTTTCACACCCTGAACAGCGCCAGCCAGATTACCTCAGGGTTGGAGGAACAACCGAAGGAATACCGGAATCTCTGACGATTTCCTGGTAACGTTTGAAAGACGACTCTATATCGCCTTTTAAGCCCTGTGGCAGAGCAATATTCTTTGGAAGTTCCTTTTGAAGGTACGTCAGTGTCAAGTTGAGACAATCGGCAACGCCCACCGCAAATTCCTCGGCGGCTACCTGACTATCAAGCCGGATCTTCCCGCCTTGGTAGTCAAACTGGCCCTCGAATGGATCGAGAAAGGGATAAGAATCCGACTTTTCGACACACGCCCGTTTGAAGGCCCTTTGAAATCCGCCTTTTTCCGAAAAACCATTGACAAATTTCTCGATTTTCAGGAAAACTCCCTGAATAGCAGCTACAAATTCGTTTCGGTCATTCGCCTGTACGGCTTCATCTTTTTGCCTGTCGTCTTGAGCCGGGGTTCGGCCGCCGTTTTCTTCCGGCTCCTTAGCCTGTTGTTGATCGGCCTGTACAACAGCTCCCTCTTCTGCCTCTTTTGCTCCTTCTTTCGCAGGAGACGGGGCCGGAGTACGATAGACGTTGAACATAACCCCTTGCTTGCTGATCTCCTCAAGGAATGAGGGGATCAGTTTCTGCTCGAAAAAGGAAAGTTCTCCCGAATCCTGGTGAACCTGCAAATCGACTGTCTCCCCCTCTATCAGGGACAAAACCGCGACACGCTGATTCTCCTTGGTAAAAATCTCGATGTACCCTGTATGCTTCTCGTTTGTAAGCTTCTTGATAAACCGGTCGAGACGGACAAAATCAGTGCTCAGTCCGTTGAAGACGATCTCCGACTGAAGCATACTCGCTGCAAATTCAACCTGTTTGGCGATCAGCCTGTAAATGTTCAGCACTGCGTTAGCTTGCGTCGAGAGGACCAGTAGTTCCTCAACCGCTTCCTCGCCAACTACGGCAGGAGAGTTGTGCTCACCCCCGACTGCGGCATTGATGATCTTCCCTGACACTATAAAGAACGCGCCTTTTTTATCACCGGCCTGAATCTCGACCGTTCCGGCAAAGCCGTTTGACCTCAAAGTGGACAGAAGTTGAGGTACGTCAGTATACTCCGCCGATAGATTTTGATGGACTATTTCTCCTCTGGGATACACCATTTTCCTACCTCCAAGGCTCTTTCAGCTATCATCCTTGGCCGCCGCCAGTCTCTCTCCTTTTCTGGAGTCTCTCAATCGCAGCCCTTACGCTTGTCTGCATCCTCTCGATGGACTCAGCCAAACGCATGACCTCGCCTTTTCCCCTAATATTTACGGTTGCCTGCATGTCACCCATACTGATCCTGTCCGCTATTTCCGACAGATGGCGGATCGGTCTGACTATTGAAGCGGCGTAAACATAGATTACGGCAAGCAGCACCACGAGCGCCGCCACAACAATGCCCACGAACAACCAGAACCTGCCGATATATTTCATCGAGTAAGACTCA
Source organism: Syntrophorhabdaceae bacterium PtaU1.Bin034 (assembly GCA_002067405.1). Next base: position 31,824 of record MVRP01000014.1, read on the forward strand.
CGCATTTGATTGATCTTCGTTGCGATGGCCTTTGTGGGCGCCGAGAATTCGTCAATGTAACTGGTTGCTGCAATGTGGTGGCCGGTATCTTTTATTGTCGCAAGGGCCATGAATTTCTGCCGGATACTTCCATCAGTCTCTTTCCAGGGATAGTACCCGACGCTCGACCCTGCGGCCGCACCCGTATCAATGATCTTCGCCAGTTCGGGAGACACCTTTCTTCCGTCCCGACCCACAGAGGCCGCAACCGGATGTATCTTGATAATACCCTGATTATCCGCAATAATCGTGTAACCGGTCTCGCCGATCTTCTGGACAGCGATCTCCTTTAGAACAGGGTCGTCAAATAGCGAACTGAGAGGTTTGCCGGGATGTGTAGCCAGGTACGTTTCTACTTCCCTCGCCACATCGCCCGCTTTCTGCTCGATCAGCTTCTCCCCCAACTTGTTTAACGAATCGGTTGATTCTTTGATGCTTACCCCTCCCAGTTCCTTCAAGCTCTCCAGGCCGAGACCCCTGATGCTGGTAAAGCCGAGCATATTTACAAACAGCATACATCCGATGATCAAGAAAGCCAGAAGGATAGGGACGAAGACTCCTAATATCAATTTGGGCAACAACCCTGTCCCGACTCTCTTCTCACTGGCCATATGGATCCTCCCGTTTAAAATTTGGTACTACTCTTATTCTCAAAACCCAACAAACCGGTCGTTACACCCCTGCATCTTTCTCTTTCGTCACTACGTGTCACTTTTGACCGCCACCGGTCCTTCTCTTCTGGAGTCTTTCAATGGCTGCCCTTACGCTTGTCTGCATCCTCTCGATGGATTGCGCCAGAATAACCACTTCCCCTGTTCCCTTGATATTAACGTTTGTCCTGAGATCACCCATGCTGATCCTGTCAGCAAGCTCGGACAGATACCTGATCGGACGGACTATCGACGATGCGTAGAAATAAATGACGACGAGCAACACCAAAAGGTCGAGAAGAACTATAATGCCGAAAAGCACGAATCTCTGGTTGTACAAACTTGCATACGTCCTTTGTATCTCATTCATTTTGGTAGTTATAGCCTTTGCCGGTCTCGAAAACTCATCGATATAGGTTGTTGCTGCAACGACAAGATTGGTACCAGCCACCGGAACGGTATACATGTATTTCGGCCGGATCGTGCCATCTGCATCACGCCAGTTGTAGTACCCTCCCGCAGGAACTGTGAGCCCCGCTTTCATGATCTTGTGGAAGTCCGGAAGTTTGGTCGCGAGCGTATGCAGATCAACGTCTATCATTTGAGGATTTGAGTGAAAGCGATTGATTCCAAGCGTATCGTGCACCGCGGTGTATCCTGTCTCTCCGACCTTCTGCACCGCTATTTTCTTGAGTACTTCATCACTATAGATTGATCCTTTGGCCTTTGCGGGACGACCTTTCACGTAGATGGCGATCTCCTTCGCAACAGCCTCGGCCTTCTCCTGTATGGTAAGTTCCCCCAGCCTGTTCAACGAGGCGGTTGATTCTTTCAATGTCATGTCGCCCAGTTCCTTCAGACTCTCCAGGCCGACGCCCCTGATGCTCGCAAACTGAAAATGTCCAATGCTTATGCCGAGAAAGAGAACGCCTCCAATGATCAAGAAAGCCAGAAGAATAGGGACAAAAACTCCTAAAACCAGTCTGGCCAACAAACCTGTCCCGACTTTCTTCTCGCTCGCCATATGAACCCTCCCAGTTTAGAATTTAGTGCTGCTTCTGAGCCAGGAACTCTGTCACTATTTTGGTGAACAAAGCCCTTTTTGAATTATCCTGAATCTCTTCGCCTATCGCCTGGACGAAGGGCTGGACCCGTTCCTCGGGAAACGCGTCTCTTGATTCCCCAAAATCCGTGATCTTGTCGTCAACAATAATGGGGGCTATGGGTCCCATTACCTTCTTCAATTCATTCTCGATCATGGGGAAGAAATTGCCGTTGACGTATCTTACCGAAAGAGACTTCTGCTCGGGGGCTTTTTCAGACGCCTTTTCCAGAAAGCCGGCCTGAACCATCTGATACACTATTTTTGATGTTTTGAAGATGTTCCATTTCAGAGATTCCGCGATTTCGGCAACCGTCTTGCCGCCGTTAGACAATGCCAGCACTTTCCATTGATCTCCCTGGATGTTCCTGTCTTCGGGACTGCTTTCGACCGGGATTCTAAAACTGAGGTTCGAGGATGATACGATTTCCCTGATCTTTCTCCATTCCTCCTCGCGATTACTCCAACTCTGGAACAACTGCTCCGTGGGCATATATACCGTTCGTTCCTCGGTCGTTACCTCCCAATCGAACGTGACCCGGCCGGTGTCCCACTCCATCATGGCCAGAATGGCTTCCTCACCCGATGAATAGCCTGTCTTGGCATGGATGATGTTCCCTCCCTCAATATGCAACTCGCCGGAATCATGCCCTTTGATCAGTACCATACCGGATTTCTTGCCAGTCAGGAGGGGTCCAACAAGATCAAACAGTCTCGCCTTTGACAGTTCACCAATGAAATCGTTGGGCATATGTGTCTCCTCGCAATTAAGTTTCTTTCACAGCAACGCTATGGGCCCCCTGCGTTGCCGGTAAGATCTGAATAGAGGCCGACATTGGTCAGCCAATCCGACAAGAGGTGTAACGCATACTTCAGAGCCCGTACCCCCGCCCGCGCCCATTGTTACCACTATTATCGCACTCTTAACCGAAAACTTTACTGTAATATCTGAAGTTATGGCCTGAATTTGCTTTTGTGCAGGTTTTTGGAGGCTTAATTTTCTTTTTTTCACGATCCCAACCCTACCAAAACCACACCGTTCTGCATCTGAACCTGGAACCGTCCGAGACGGAAGCCGCCGTCTTTCTCTCCCACGATCATCAGGGAATTTACAACAACTCGGAGATATCTTTATATGTTTCTCCTAACCGATCATCCCTGCTCTCTAAACTTTCAAATAATCCGTATACTTCAATAAGCTATATAGCTTACGAACTAACACGGAGTTAAGAATAGCACAACGAATCATAAATGCAAGAAAATTTTTCAATATTTCGGATTCCCTCTGATTCATATCTTGATGGCGCCTGTCTTTCCGTCATTGAAAAACAGGGACTTATAGTATTATCGGTCGTTACTTCAGGAAATTAAGAGGAATGTCGGGGTGGATTTCAACACTGCACGCCGAAACACGGCGGCAAGAAACGAGAGATCGATACGTGAGGCCGGTTAGGCGGGAATCACCAAGGATCGTTTTCCGGAATTTTATCAAGCAAAGCGAGCCAGGGTGTTGCCTCGCTGTCACTCGGCGCACGCCAGTCTCCCCGCGGAGAGAGCGATCCACCGGATCCGACCTTGGGGGCGTTGGGAATGCAGCTTCGTTTGTACTGACTGGATTTGAAGAACCGCTCGATGAACACTCGGAGCCACTGTTTGATCTCGGCAATAGAATATTCCCGGCGCTTGGCTTCCGGGACATCCGGCCAGGTGCCGCGGTTCCGGTCATTCCATGCTGACCAGGACAGAAAAGCAACCTTTGGGGGAAGGAAGCCGAAGCGAAGCGTGTAGTACAGGTTGAAATCCTGCAGCTCATAGGGTCCTATGACCTTTTCGGAATGCTGGCCCGGCTCTTCGTCCGTCTCGCCCGGCACGAGTTCGGGGCTTATCATTGTCTCAAGCACGTCGGTAAGCACACGGCTGGCCTCCGGTCCCAGCTGATTGGTCGCGGCGACCCATCTGATGAGGTACTGAACGAGGGTTTTGGGCACGCTCGCATTCACATGATAATGGGCCATTTGATCACCCACGCCGTAAGTCGACCACCCGAGCGCAAGTTCGCTCAAGTCGCTTGTCCCCACGACCATGGAATGGTTAAGGTTGGCAAGACGAAAAAGATGGCTTGTCCGGTCCCCTGCCTGGACGTTCTCGAAAGTAATGTCGTAAACCGGCCTGCCTTCCGCATACGGATGACCTATATCCTTAAACATTTGCATGCAGCTTGGCCGGATGTCTATTTCTGTTGAGGTACAACCGATGGCGGCAGTCAGCCGCCGCGCCTGATCGAGGGTGCGCGCGCTCGTGGCAAACCCCGGCATAATATAGGCGAGAATGTTCTCTCTGGGCAGACCCATCACATCCATGGTATGGGCGCATACAATGAGGGCATGGGTTGAATCGAGGCCGCCCGAGACTCCGATCACCACCTTTTTTGTTCCGGTCGAACGAAGTCGTTTCACCAGTCCCTGCACCTGGATCTCGTAAACTTCACGGCACCGGTCGTATTGTCCCACAGGTTGGCTCGGCACAAACGGGAAGCGCTCATATATTCTGTCAAGAAGAACCCTCTCCGCCCTGGGCAGCTCAAAATCGAGCTCAATTGTTCTGAATTTGGTCATTTCGCAAGCGTATCTTTCTCTGTTCTGGCTGAAACTGTTCTGTCGCATTCGATCCTGGTTAAGACGATCAAGATCGATGTCTCCGGTGAGTAGCTGTGCCGTGTAGTGAAAGCGCGTCGATTCCGCTATCTTTGTTCCGTTCTCACAGATAAGCCCCTGGCCGTCCCATGCCAGGTCTGTCGTGGACTCACCGAAGCCGGCGGAGGTGTACACGTATGCGGAAAGGCATCGAGCTGACTGATTCGCAACCAGTTGTCGCCGGTAGTCATCCTTGGTGACGGTCACATTGGAACCCGAGAGGTTCAGGATTACGGTGGCTCCTGCCAGCGCGGCGAAGGAGGAAGGCGGGATAGGCACCCATAGGTCTTCACAGATCTCGACGTAAAAAGTAAAAAGCGGCTGTTCGGTTATCCTGAAAAGAAGCCTGTTACCGAAAGGGATGTCGCGCTGCCCGAGAAGATCGGTGCTTTCAACCAAGGCGCGATCCCCGGGCGTGAAATGCCGCATCTCGTAGTACTCTCTGTAGTTGGGCAGGTATGTCTTCGGCACTATTCCATGAATCCGCCCGCCTGACAAAACGACCGCGCAGTTGAAAAGCATGTTCCCTACCTGAAGGGGCAGGCCAACCACCGCGATAACCGGAAGAGCGCGGGACGCTGCCAGAACGTCGGAAAGGCCGGTTCGACAGGCGTCGAGGAGCGCTTGCTGATGAAAGAGGTCGTCGCACGAGTAAGCAGAAAGACCAAGCTCCGGGAATACCACGAGCACTGCTTTGCGATCAGCCGCCTGCCTCATCAATTCAATCGTTTTTTGTGCATTGAAGGCGGGGTCTGCTACAAGCACCTCAGGAATAGCCGCTGCAACACGAACGAAATCGTGCGCGTAAAGGTTAAAGAATTCGTTCTGATCCATCTCTGCCAAGCTCCTGTCGTTTCCCTTGCCCGCCTGTCACTCGGGGCAACTCCTTAGTTTTTGCGATAAAAGATTAACACGCCAGGGCCGAAATGGGAACAGAAAGGGCGGAAGATGCGGAAGATTTCACGGCTTGGTGAAGCATCTGGCTGATAGGCGTAGGGAAAAGAATCGCCGCCTTCACAACCTGCACCGGAGGTCTTATTCTTTATATATAGAGCCGTTCAATTCCAGAAATACAGGAGGTGCAGGATGTTATTCATGAACATTTGTACCTGGGATAACAGGGACGAAAAGGAGGTGCAACGGCGTAGAGCGAACTGGAAATGGCCTGCAGGGGTCAAGGTGGTCTTCGAGTTCACCGATTTGCAGGGCTGTCGGGCAATCAACGTAATCGATACGGATGCAAAAGGCCTCATTGCGAGCCGGGCAGACTGGGTAGATGTTATCGCTTTTGAGACATTTCCCGTCTACCCTTTTGGTGAAAGCAAGGGATTGATCAAGGGGTAGGCACCACCTTCCTGTCCCCTTGCCTCCAACCCGTCTACACGGCTACCCTTCTCTTTCAGGGGCGCAGAGCCTCCGGTCGGATAGCCCCATTCACCCCTGCGGCTTTAGCCGCTCACGCCTTTCCGAGCCCTCACGTCCACAGACAAAAACATGATCCAACTTCTTAAAAAAGCCGTCTAAATCACTGATATAAAAAATAAATCTCTTTTCCGTTTACTGAGCTGACCACAATTCGTCCATCCACCTGCTCATTTTGTTACACCTGTTCCAATTTCAACCAGTTGATTAAGCCCCTGTTTTTACTCGCCCGGACATCCCACGCACCCTTCTTCGATCAAAACCGAGGGATTTCTCCGACCGTGGTATAGTGGCATGACAATTGCTTAAGGGGACCACACGTGAATTCACGACGCCCGGCGCGCACCGGAGTGAACGCAACCCGGAAGCGACAGAGGTAAAGTGCAATCTCAACGGTTATCGAACCGACAGGTCGGTAAACCAATCCACTATTACAACTGCCAAGGGGGTAACGAATGCAAGAGAATAAGACGTTCTCCACGATACGGACATTGATCAACAGAAACGCCTCCCTGTATCCTGACAGGATTGCCATGAAGGAAGTTGAGGGAAACAGGGTTTATACGTACAGGACACTGAAGGACAGGGCAAACAGAATGGGCCACGCCCTTCAAAAATTGGGCGCCAAGAAGGGCGACCGTATCGCAATTCTGAGCCAAAACAGCTTCGAATACATGGAATCGGCCCTAAGCGTACCGAATGCAGGCTTCATCTACGTGGTCTGCAATTTCAGGCTGGCACCACCGGAAATAGCGGCGGTACTTTCCGACGCTGAACCGACAATTCTCTTTGCCCAGCAGCAATTTATCGACATTGCAGAGAATCTGAGGAATTCGATTCCTTCCATAAAACATCTCGTTTATATCGGACCGGCCGGCAAGAGGCCCGAGGGATGGCTCGATTACGAAAACCTGATAAGAAACGGATCGCCCGCTGACCCGACGGTCGAAGTCTTCGAAGATGACATTGCCATGCTCATGTATACAAGCGGTACAACGGGACTGCCCAAGGGAGTCATGCAGACACACGGCAATTATTACCATGCGGGCCGGGTCTGTTCCAAAAACAACAACCTCACCATGGACGACCTGGTTTTCATTGTCTGCCCCATGTACCACATCACCGCTCATTACACGTTCTTCGGCTCCTTTTACACTGCGTGTCCTGCGTATATTTTCTCCCGGTGGGATGTTGATCTGTTCCTCTCGACGACCCAAAAGGAAAAATTGACCGCCGGCATGTTTGCCACACCCATGATCATGATGTTGCTCGACTCGCCAAATCTGAAGAACTACGACGTATCGAGCTGGAGATCGCTCTGGTTCGCCGGCGCGGGGATCATACCCGTAGTCTACAAGCAGTTCATCAGTACCTTCGGGAACATCCTTGGCGAGCATCACGGAACGACTGAGTCAACAGGCGTCACCACGAACCTTTCTGTCCGTGACATCAAGGAAGCCTTCGAGATGGGTGACTCCACCATCCTAGAGTCGTGCGGCAGAGCCAGTTACGACATGGAAATCCTTATCGTCGACGAAAACGGCAAACCCGTTCCTCCCGGGGGAGTCGGTGAGATGATTATCAGGGGTCCGGGTATGTCCCTGGGCTATTGGAGAAAGGAGGTGGAGACGAAGAAGGCGTTCAAGGGGGAGTGGTTCCATACAGAGGATGTGTGCTCGATTGACAAGCGAGGGTACATAAGGGTGATCGACCGTCTGAAAGACATGATCATCACCGGAGGAGAGAACGTGTACCCCGCCGAAGTCGAAAAGGTGCTCCATACACATCCCGATGTGAAAGAATCGTGTGTCATCGGTACGCCCCACCCTACATGGGGAGAGGCAGTGACTGCCGTAGTTGTCCTGCGCAACGGAAAGGAATCTGATCCGGCAACGTTTACCAACTACTGCAAGGGAAAGGTAGCCGGGTACAAGGTACCCAAGGTCGTGCACATCGTTCCCGAGCTTCCCCGTAATGCAGCGGGAAAGATTCTCAAACGTGAACTAAGGGAGAAGTTCGCGCAGACAAACGGCTAATGCCGGGCAGAGACAAACTGGTCGAGAGAGTTAAATCCTTAAATCCGGGAATCAAAAAGGGGGTAAGGTATGAGAGAGATAACGGGTCACAGGCCGGGAAAAGTCTTCCTTTGGGTGCTTTTTCTGAGCGCCATCTGGTATGTGTTTGTTCTTCCGTTCGTCCTGCAGGGCTCGAGCTATCTGTTGTTCGGCTGGATGCCTCTTGCAGTGGTTTTCTATAACGCCCAAACGATACTCTGGCTGATCGCGTTCTGGATCTATACGAGCAAGTATTGGGCATACCGGTAACCGACCGCTCGTGGTCGAAGAGCTGTAGAAAACTACCACAAATGGAGGAACTATGATTTGGATAGTCCTTATTCTAGGCGTCATCCTGGTCCTCATAAGCGCTTATGGTTACAAGCTGTCAAGCAAGACTGCCGCAGATTACCTGCTTGCAGGAAGGGCAATCGGCACGTTTGTCATGTTCTTTTATATCTATTTCACCATCTCCAGTGCCTGGACGTTCTACGGGTTCCCCGGGACGATATATAACACCGGTCCCGGTTTCATCCTTTTCTTCTGTTTTATCTCGTTTGCTTTTCTGTACATTTTTCTAGGGCCGAAATTGTGGGCGGGAGGAAAGAAGTACGGGTACATGTCGCCCGTTCAGTACCTGGGTGAACGGTTTCAGTCCACCACCGTACGGGTGCTCCTGGGTTCGCTGATGGTGCTCTTTCTTTTTCCCTACCTTGGCCTTCAGGCGGTCGGTATAGGCGCGGGCATGAATGCAGCCGTGGGCACGCCCTTTTGGTTCGGCGCACTCTACATGTGCGTCATCATGCTCCTTATATGCCTGATCGGCGGGACCCGCAGCGTCGCGTGGCTGAATGTCCTTTTGGGCATCATCTTCACTGCCACATTCTGGGGTTTTCTCTTCTGGATCATGTACGCGACGAATAATACAAGCCTGACGGAAATGGCCAAGCGGGTGGAGGAGATCAAACCAGGCATGCTCACGGTACCCGGGCCGGTCAACGCATGGGGAACGCAAAGTCTCATGGGCCTCGCCCTTGCGGGTCTCACCGTTCTTGCCTGGCCTCATGTGGTCATCGGCACCATGCAGGCGAAAAGCCTCGTGGTAACCAGGAAAATGACCATTGCCATGCTTATTTTCGCTGTCTTCTTTTGCAACATTGCCGCTATTTGGGGTTATCTCGTCTGCCCCATCCTCGTTCCGGGACTTAAAGGCAAGGCCGCCGATGCGGTGGTGCAAATGGCGATCACGAAATTCCTTCCCGAATGGGCGGGCGGTCTGACCCTTCTTGCGGTTCTCGCCGCCGCAATATCGACCGTGGCAACCCAGTTGATGGTGACGGGCATCTTCGTCTCCCGTGACCTCATCTACGCCACACGGAAAGCGAGTGACAAGGGGCTGATACTCTGGTCGAGATGGGGCATGGTCGGGGCCGCAATCATAAGTTTTGTGGTGGCAATTGCGCGACCGGCGGAGCTCGGCCTGCTCTTGAGCAACATCGCATCCCCCGGCTTTGCCCTCTGGCTGCCCGCGCTCATAGGCGGTATTCTCTGGAAGAGGGCTACCAAGCAGGGGGTCATAGCAGGACTGGTTGTAGGCATCGCATGGCTTATAATAGGTTCTTTCTTCTACAAACCGTTGCTGCTGGGCTTCCACCCCATCTTTGCTCCGCTCCTGGCAAATGCGGTTATCTTCGTCGTCGTGAGTCTCGCGACGGCCCCGGTCCCTGTTACTGTACAGCGGAAGTTCTTTGAAGATCTTGAGGACTATCTCGCCGACTTTTCAGCAACGGAAAGGGCAAAGCTGCAAGAGTACAAGGCGGCGAAGGCGGCGACCGGCATAGTGGGACAAAAGCTCTCCACGTGATGAAAGGGAAAAGACCAATGCCTTCCGGACGGGTTTGAACGCCCGATGAACGGCCGAACCGCTCGCCAATTCCCTCCCCCAATCCCGGCGAAGCGGTTCGGCCCACATGATCTCTTTCCGGGTGAGGCCGGACATGTTCGAGTCAGTCAGACCCCAGGGGTGCCAAGAGATTGGACAGGAGACTTCCACGTCAACCGGTCTGCTGCAAGCTATACAAAAACAATTATCCACAGGAAACCAAAGGAGTGACAAATGGAGCTTACTGCTGAACAGAAAGACATACGACAGGCTGCGCGTGAATTTGCCGAAAAGGAGTTTACGGACGTCGCACGGGAACTGGACGAGAAGGAAGAGTTCGATGACAGGATTTGGAAAAAGGCGGCCGAGCTGGGTTTTTTGGGGGTTTTCATTGACGAGGAGTATGGCGGACCGGGGTTGGGTCACCTCGAGCAGTGCCTTATCATCGAGGAATTCGCCCGCGTGGACACCGGGATTGCCCAAGCCATGGTGGCGTGCTACTTCGGCTCCCAGCTCATAAAGCTCTTCGGGACTGAGGAGCAGAAACAGAAATACCTGCGGCCCATCGTCGAAGGCACCTGGAGATGCGGCATGGCTTCTACGGAGCCCGATGCGGGTAGCGACGTGGCCGCCATCACCACGACAGCCATTAAGGATAACGGCGATTACGTCATCTCCGGGAACAAAATGTTCATCACGAACGCCAACATCGGCAATTACCTTGTTGTGCTCTGTGTGACAGACCCAAAAAATCCCCGGAAGCACGACAGGTTGAGCACTATTATAGTCGAAACGGACAGGCCCGGTTACGAGGCCAACAAGCTTCACAGAAAACTGTCGATACGGTGTTCCGATACGGGCGAGTGTGCTTTTAAGGAGGTGAGGGTTCCCCAATCGAACCTCGTCGGGAAAGAGGGAAAGGGTTTTTATCAGTTGATGGACTTTTTCAACCGCGCCCGCCTCGAGGGTGGCGGGGCTTTGGCCATCGGGACTGCTCAGGGAGCGCTCGACAAAGCAATAGCGCACGTGAAAAAGAGGAAGGCCTTCGGCAGCCCTTTGGGCGGGCTCCAGGTGGTGCAGGCAAAGATCGCGGAAATGGCCACCCTCGTCGAGGCAGGGAGAAGTATCTACTGGCGGGCGGCCATGGCTGTGGACCGGGGTCAGGTCGACCCGGCGCTTATTGCGATGTCGAAGTGGTACACCTGCGAAATAGCAGTCAAGGTTGCCGACGAGGCAATTCAACTCCATGGCGGGTACGGCATCCTAGAGGAATATGATGTAGCGCATTACTGGAGGGACGCAAAGGTCTTGGAAATATTCGAAGGCACCAAAGAGGTGGAGAAAGTGCTTATTGGGAAGAAGCTGTTGCAGGCGTGACAGGAGGAGAGAATATGAGCAGGAAATATATTTGTCGTGCATTTGTGGTTGCCGTCATGGTCAGTTTCATCTTCTCCGGCTGCGGTAAGAAAGCCGAAACGGATACGAGCTCGACCGGGAGTGAAAAGACAGCGGTAACGGCCAATAAAACAGGCCCGGGAGACAAGGGTAATACCATTACCGAAGCCAGATTAGGAGCACCTTTGTACCCGGGTGCGACGTTAAGGACGAGCACAAAAACAGATCTGGCCGCAACCGGCGGTGAGGGAGTTGTCGAGATCTACCAGTTGACCACATCGGATGACTGGGAAAAGGTGGTTGAATTCTACAAGTCTCATCTTAAAAATGCGAAGACCGAATTCAACCAGGGTCCGGGAAGCCGGCGAACTGCAACATTTTCTGTAGGAGGGGGCAAAAGTGATATCGCCGTAAATGTGACCCCGGACAGCACGAGCGGAACGTCCATTCAAGTATCAAAAGAGTCGAGATAGACCCGAAAACACTGACTACTTTTCGTCTGGATCCGGGTTCTCGCCAAGCTTGCTGTAGAGCTTTCTCCGGCTTATGCCGAGAAGGCGGGCGGCCTTGCTCTTGTTGCCGCTGACTGAATCGAGGACCTTTTCCACGTATTCAGCCTCCAGTTTCGCGAGGCTCAACAAACCTGCGGCCTTCGGCTTTCGGTCCGTCTTTTCAGCCAGCGCATTGCTCACTAAGTCGTCCGGAAAATCGTCAGGCATGATGACCTGGCGATCACCACTGACAAGCACCGACCGGTGGATCACCATGGACAGTTCTCTCACGTTGCCGGGCCAGTCATAGGACCTGAGAAGATCGAGCGCCTCTTTTGAGAGGCTCTTCCTCCTGCCTGCCTCTTTCGCGAATTTGTCGACGAAATGGTGTGCGAGGAGAGGAATGTCCTCGGGCTTCTCCCTCAAAGGAGGAAGGGCAATGGTAAAGCCGTTGATGCGATAATACAGATCCTTCCTGAACCTGCCCTGCTCGACTTCCATCTTCAGGTCTTTGTTGGTGGCGAATATGTAGCGGACGTTTACCCTGGTCTCCCTCGTGTCCCCTAACTTTATGAAGCTGCCCGTTTCCAGGACGCGCAAGACCTTGGCCTGTATGCTCAGTCCCGTATCGGCCACTTCGTCGACAAAAAATGTACCTTCGTTTGCGATTTCCAGAAGACCCATTTTGCTGCCCTCTGCCCCGGTAAACGCCCCTTTCTTGTAACCGAACAATTCGCTCTCGAGGATGGGAGGCTGAAGGGTGCTGGCATTGATGGCCACGAACGGGTTTTCCGAGCGGTGGCTCTGATCGTGGATCGCCCTCGCGGCAAGGTCCTTTCCTGTTCCTGTCTCACCCAGAAGAAGAACCGGGCTCGAGGAGCCGGCCATCAGGGTTATCAGCTCCTTGACCTTCTTCATCTGCTTGCTCGCACCGATCAACTCGTCCCGGGGCCGCATCCTCTGGAGATGCTCTCCGAGAATAATGTTTTTCTCCAGCAGGGCCTTTTTCTCGGACGCCTTCACGATCACATTCGAGAGTTCGGTGAGTTTGCACGGTTTGGTCAGGTAGTCGTAGGCACCCAGTTTCATTGACTGGATTGCGGTATTCACCGAGGCATAACCGGTCAGCATGATGACTTCCAGGGTCGGCTCCATTTGCTTCAGCTTCAAAAGCAGCTCGACGCCGTCTCCGTCGGGAAGCTTTATGTCCACCACGGCGACATCAAAAACCCGATTGGGGACAATGGCAAGGGCATCGCCCGCAGACGCCGCGGTCGTCACATCCATCCCTTCGTCTACCAGTTGCTTCTTGTACGCCTCGGCCAGCCTTACCTCGTCATCAATGATCAGAACACGTATCATTCCGATGCCTTTCGTGCGCTACTTCCGGTCGGCAGGAAGGGAGACAAAGAACGTGGTGCCTTTGCCCGGATTACTCTCAACTCTAACACTTCCCCCCATATTCCTCAAGAGATCATGACAGAGGAACAATCCGAGCCCCACGCCCCTTTTTGATTCCTTCGTCGTAAAGAACGGCTCAAACACCTTGTCTATGATGGAATCCGGGATCCCTACGCCGTTGTCCTCCACCTCGACGAAGACCCTGCCCCTCTTTGATCTCGTACGGACGGTAATCGCTGCATCCGATCTTCCTTCGACCGCATCGAGGGCGTTGCTGATCAAATTGACAAAGACCTGGCGAAGTGCCGTTATATCGGCGTGTACGGACGGGAGTGAATCACTGAATTCTTTGACGAGCGTGGTGTTCGATTTGCCGAAATTCATAAGATCGAGCAGACCGTGCAGAAGCTGATTTACCTCTATGCGGGTTATCTCGGACCCATCCTTCTGAGGCAGGCTCAAAAGATCGTCGACAACGATCTTGCATCTGAACGCCTCTTCCTCGATGATGCTCAGATAGTCTGAAAGCTCCTTCGACTCCAGCGATTCTTTGCCCGCGCCCCGGCATGTGCCGAAATACTTGGCCGCCAACTCGGAATACGCAACGACCATGGCAAGAGGGTTGTTCAGTTGATGCGCAACGCCCGCAGCGAGCTTTCCTATGAATGACATCTTCGCTTCCTGCATGAGCTTCGCCCTGGTCTTCACCCTCTCCGTGGTATCCTCAATGATACAGAGAAGGCCTTCCGCAGCGCCGTCCTTCCCTCTAAGGGGGACGCCTTTAATGTCGATATAGAGGTTGTTGTCACCTTTGAAATCGATGAAAGGGAAATCCCAGAGCTGGAATGACTCCCCTTTCAGCCCTCTCCGTATGTGCCGTGCGAGTCCCGACTTTATGGTGAATGGATTTTTAAGCCAGTTAAAACCGATCAGCTTCTCGGCTGCCTTTGTACCAAGGCCGGTAATAGAGGCCAGCGCGGGATTGACATTCCTGATCGTCCCGTCCTTGTCAAGGATGAAGATGGCAACAGGGGCATTATCGACGATGGTCCTATTAAGTTCATTGAGCGCGCGGACTTGATCTTCCGCCTTCTTTTTTTCCGTGATATCCGCGACGGTTCCTTCGTAGTAGATGACAGACCCGTCGCGGGCGCGGACAGCGCGCGCATCCATGGAAACCCACATCCTGCTTCCGTCCCTCCTGTAATGTTCACACTCAAATCCCCGGATGATGCCGTCCCTTTCCAGTACCCGCATGAACTCGGTGCGTTTGGCGGGATCCACATAAACCTGGCTGCTGATGTCGCTCAGGGATGTGACCATCTCCTCGGGCGATGCATAACCCAGCATCTTGGCCAGGGCAGGATTTGCCGCAATAAATCTTCCCTCTGGCGTGCTCTGAAAAATGCCTTCCACCGCATTTTCGAAGATGCCCCGGTATTTCTCCTCAGCCTGCCTCAGCAACTCTTCCGCGATTTTTCGCTCGGTAATGTCCTGCAAGGTGCCGATGAGCGCCGATTCACCCCGGAATTCGGTCCGCGAGCTGTAGCAATCCACGTTGATAGTCTGCCCATTCTTGGTGATCCCCCGGAACTCATAGGCTAACGACTTGGTCTCGCCCGATACCCTTTTCCGTATGTTTTCCTCCACCATCTCCACATCTTCAGGGAATATCAGGTCTCGGGGAGCCTTTTTGTCTATTATTTCCTCCACCCGGTAACCGAATATCTCGGCAAAGCGCGGATTGACATATCTGAATAATCCGTGTTGTATCAGATAAATGCCGACGAGGGATTTTTCGGAAAGGTCACGGAACTTGGTCTCCGACTCCCACAATGCTTTTTTTACGGAAAGCTTTTTCTGTTCGTCGTCGCTAATGCGGGGGCGGATAGCCTTGGCCTTCCCCCATTTATATGGCCGCCTTCTTCGCATATTGTTCATCGCCCCTTTCTATCAAATGGGGCTCACGTCGCCCCCTCAACAAAAGGAAAAGGCGTAACCGCTATCTCACATCGCCCCCTCCACAGTGGGAATCTACTAAGGCAGAATGGTGATCTCAAAAGGTAAACGGCTCAACTCTATAATGTGGGCTAGTCCAGCCGGATTTTCAAGAAACATTTTTCGAGGCGGGTAAAAGACAAAAACCGGCTGCCCCAAAGGTCGCACGGGTAACCGGTTTCCCTTCTGCCGATTCAATTTTGTGTTACTTGCTTGCCCCTCCCCTCAGCTTCACCATCTCCTCACAACTCGGCAGGTAGTCCTTCCCCGGAACGGTTATCATGTCCGACCC
>MVRP01000015.1 GCA_002067405.1 Syntrophorhabdaceae bacterium PtaU1.Bin034
AAGGGCGCCGGCAGGGCAACACTTTACGCACTCAGGCGCGCCGGAACAAAGGTCACACATTCCGGTGATCTTGTAATTCTCGTTCAAATGAAGGATTTCGAAAGGGCAGGCCATGGCACAGCATGCGCATGTGGCGCATCGTGCCTGATCAATCGTCAGGGGACCGTACTCCCTTTCCTGCCGAAGAACCTCCTGGGGGCATACGGCTGTACAGGGGGCATCCTTGCACTGAAAGCAGGAGAGAAGGAGGAACGAGTTTTGTGCCGGGTGGTGAACTACTCTGAGAGACGACGAGCCCGACGCGTCAGCCTTGCCCTTATGTCGAACCGAACACGCCTCTTCGCACCGTCGGCAGCCGGTACACCGTTCGGGATCGAAAAGGATTATCAATCGATTCTGGGGTGCCGAAGGTTTTGATTCTTTTTCCTTTTTCTGTCCGATTCCCGGTTTCGGATACAAAATCTTTTTCAACTTAACACTCCGTTTTCTTCTGGGCTGATACATCGCTTTACTCGGTGGAAAGTTCAGTATTGCATTATTATATCCTACTTTGTAGGGCTGTTTCAGTTCGCGCCAGCCTGCGGGAAACGAGAAATCACTGGACGGCCCGTCCCAATCACGTTAAAGTAAGTAAAGAAAGGCTTTTGCTGCTCTTCAGGATCACAAGCACCACATGAAATCCCAATCGCTCTTTTCGAAAGAATTTATCATTTTCAATGCAGTTTTCTTTTTGGCCTTTATCAATATGGCCGTTTTGTTCCGGTTGCACCAGTATCTTCTGACATTGCCGATAGACCCGAAATGGTCAGGTTTCCTTATCGGCGTCTTCTCACTCGCCGGCATCTTTTTGCAGCCCCTCATCAGCCCCTTTATCGGTCCGAGTAATGCGAGGCGGACTCTTGCGATGGGTGTGGTCATCACAATAGGTGCACTTCTCAGCTATCGTTGGGCGACGTCCTTCGGTACACTCCTTGCCGTCCGTATCATCCACGGAACGGGGTTCATCACCTTCGTGACCGCCATGAATGCCTCTATCGTTTCTTTGATTCCCGTCAAGCGGAGTGCGCAGGCTTTCGGCCTTGTATCCATCAATGTCCTTTTGCCCTTTGCGATCGTACCCGCCCTGCTGGATAGACTGAACCTGGGAGCGGGTGATTTTGTGAATATCCTTACGGCGGCGGCTGTCTTGATGGTACCCGCAGCTCTTTTGCCCGCTTTCGTGAAACAGAACGGTGCCTGTGCCAGGGAGCCGGCATGCGAGAACACGGGCACGGACATGCTTCGGAATGTCGTCGAAAACCTGCGGGACGCGAGGATATCGATTCTCCTTGCCACGAACCTTCTTGCCTTTCTTGCGTATGCCCCTCTTTTCTTTTTCCTCAAAGAATATGCAGAAGGAAGGGGTATCGCGAACCCGGGGGTGTTTTTCACTATTGCCACAGGAACCATGATCGCGATCCGGGTTCTCGGTGGACACCTTTTCGATAACATGAACAAGCCGAGAATGCTCATCGCCTCCCTCGGCCTCCTCTCTCTGGCCTACGTTCTGCTGATCAAGGCTGCTCCTGGGATATTCCTGGTGCTCGCGGTTTTATGCGGCATAGGATGGGGTTTTTTCATGCCTTTCCTTAATGCGCTCTTGTTTGACTGTTCAAAGCCCTCCAACCGGGCTCTCAATCTCAACCTTGCCATGGTGATGCTCCAGGCCGGCTATTTTGTCGGCCCTATCGTAGGCGGTCTAATACTCGCCGACATCGGCTACGGAGGGCTTTTTTTCTACTGCGGTTTAATGACATTTATCGGCATGTGCCTGAATCTCGTCTTTCTTGGAAATCATCGTCAGTAGGTTCCATTGTTGCAGGACAGAGTCGTTTATCGGGCTCGGCGGGTATTGGGCGGCCGTGAATCCCTTTACCCTCACACCAATAAATTCTGTTGACTTTACGGGGCAATCTGGGGTTTAATATAAAACTTTTATATAAGATACAAGACGGAGGGAGGGGAATGATGGATGCCAGCAGTCATTATAAGAGAGGGAGAATCGTTTGAGAGTGCCCTGAGAAGATTCAAGAAACAGTGCGAAAGAACAGGCATTTTGTCGGAAGTCAAGAAAAGAGAACACTACGAAAAACCCAGCGTCAAAAGAAAGAAAAAAATCCTTGCTGCGAAGAAAAGAGCTCTTAAGAAAATGAGGCGTATGATAGAAAAAGGCCTCTACTAGAAAGAAAAAGAAAATGGTATACAAAGAGGACATTGCAGGGAAGCTTAAAAGTGCACTCAAAGAGAAAGACGGGATAAGAGTGTCCGCCTTGCGGATGCTCTTAACTTCTATTAATTATAAAGAGATCGAAAAGAAGAAGCCGCTCACCGAAGACGAGTTCTACGCGGTGGTAAAAACCATGATAAAGCAAAGGTCGGAATCGATCGAGAGCTTCAAGAAGGGCCAGCGGCCGGATCTCGTTGAAAAGGAAGAAAAAGAGCTTGAGATCTTAAAGGAATTTGTCCCTGCTCAAATCTCTGAGGATGAGCTGAGCAGGGAGGTGGAAGAGGCGATAAAGCAACTGGAAGCAAAAGATCAGAAAGACATGGGAAAAGTCATGAAGTTCCTGATGGAAAAACTTGCATCCCGAGTGGACGGGAAGGTGTTGAGTGAAATGGTGCGAAAAAGGCTGTCTTCCAAAAGACCGTCGTGAAACAACCATTTATGGTGGATAAAACCCTCGATTATTTAGACTACCCGAGACTCCTTCAAGTAATACATAGCCACGCATCAACCAATTTCATAAGCGAGAGAATTTTCGATCTTAAACCTCTTTCGAGCCTCGAGGAGATCGAGGCAAGGCAGGATCGCATAGAGAGCGTGCTTGAGATCATCAAATGGAATGGCCCCATTCCCCTCGGGGACATCCCCGATGTAAGGACGACCCTTAAACAGCTGTCCCTGGAAGAATACGCCTTGGAAGCGCAGGATCTGCTCCTGATCGGCCGTTTTCTGGCGGATTGTAGGGGGATCGTGAATTTTCTAAAAAAAGCGCTGAATAAGACACCCTATATCGAGTCGATAATAGAAGGTATCAGGCCTGTTGCGGAGATCGGTTCCAAAATAAGGAAAGTTATCAATGATGAGGGGTATATCGAGGATAGCGCTTCTTACGACCTCTCAAAGATAAGAGCAGACCTCTACCAGTTGAAGGAACGGGCGAGACGGTCGCTCGACAGAATAATGGAAAGGGAAGAGGTGAGGTCCGTTCTTCAGGATTCGTACGTGGCAATCAGGAACGGCAGGTATGTTATTCCTCTCAAACCGAACTACAACCAGTTTTTTCAGGGAATTGTTCACGACTATTCCCATTCGCTCAAAACCTCCTTTGTCGAGCCGATCGAGATCATGGAGCTGAACAACGCCATCAGTGTGCTCGAGAAGGAGGAAAAGGAAGAGGAAAAAAGGGTACTGAGGGATTTGACAAGGTCTGTAAGACGGTATGTGAACAACATGGAACAGAATCTCTCGGCTGTTGCCGACCTCGATTTTCATCATTCTCTGGCTCTCTTCGCCTCCGCTTTCAAATGCATCAGGCCAAAGGTAGACACGGAGGGGTCGATTGAGATACGGGGGGCAATCAATCCTTTCATATTGTTATCCAAGAGGGAAAAGGCTGTCCCTATTGATATACTGATCGACAGGGATAAACGGGCGACGATTATCAGCGGGCCGAATGCCGATGGCAAGACGGTAGCGCTGAAGACCGCTGGTTTGCTTCTTGTCATGGCGTCAGCGGGCCTCTTTGTGCCTGCGCGAGAGACGCCTCGCATACACCTCTTTCCAGGCATTTATGCAGTCATGGGGGACGAACAGGATATTACGCTCGAGCTTTCCACCTTTACGGCACATGTTGAAGCCATCAGGAACGTCTACGAACAGTCACGGGGCGGAGAACTTGTGCTGATAGATGAAATCGGGGGAGGAACCGAACCCCAGGAGGCATCGGCGCTCTCTATGGGTGTGATTGACGCTTTTGTTGAAAAAGGGTGTAAAGTCATTGTCACTACCCATCTTAACCTTCTCAAGGCATACGGCTGGACAAGGCCCTTTGCGCTCAATGTCGCCACAGATTTCGACCCTCAGACGATGAAACCGCTTTACCGGTTACTTTACGGAATGGCAGGCGTCAGCAATGCCTTGAAAGTGGCAGAAAAGAGCGGAATGCCTCAAACGATCATTGAAAAGAGCTATTCCTATCTCGGCAAGCAGGAGTATGTGCTTAACGACCTTATTAACGGTTTGGAGATAGAGAAGAAAGAGGCGGAAGAAGAGAAAAGGAAGGCTCGCCTCTATCGGGAGGAGACAAAGAAGAGATTGCAGCTTCTCAAGGAGAAGAGGGACGAATACCTCAGGATGGCGGAAGAGCGCTGTAAGGAGAAGGTGGCCGGGCTTGAGGTCGAACTCGACCAGATACGGCGTGAACTGGCGAAAAAGGACCGTGAATCTCTTAGAGCCGCAAAGGAAAAAGCGTCAGAGGTCAGAAAGAGGTTTGTGCCGGAACGAAAAGCGGTGCAGACGGAAATCAGGGTCGGGGACTATGTGAGGGTCAGAACCATCGGCAAGGAAGGCCAGGTCACCGTAATTGACGAACAGAAGAAGATGGCCGAAGTGATCGTCGGTAATATGCGGATGCGAATCAGAAAAGACTACCTGGAAAGAGTAGGCGTACAGACCGAGCGGAAGGAAGAGCGGGTTCGGGTGAATGTGACGGATATCGAAGTTCCCGAGATTAACGTGCGGGGCATGAGAGTGGACGAGGCACTGGAAGAGGTCGACCGATTTGTTGACAGGGCAATCGTTCACGGCACATCCCGGCTGAAGATACTCCACGGCATTGGTACGGGAAGGCTCATGAACGCCATCACGGATCATCTTTCGGAAGCGGGCTATGTAAAGGACGTAAGAAGAGACGAAAAGAACTCAGGTGTAACGATAGTAGAATTGGTATGAGTTCCGTTCTTGATGAGGTACTGGCGAGGGTAAACATCCTGGACATTATTTCCCAGTACGTGAAATTGAGAAAAACAGGGAGGAATTTCATAGGACTCTGCCCGTTCCACAAAGAGAAGACTCCTTCATTCACCGTAAGTCCCGAAAAACAAATATACTATTGCTTTGGTTGCCACGAAGGTGGCAATGTTGTAAATTTCCTTGCCAAATATGATCGCTCCACCTTCCAGGAAGCGCTTGAGAACCTCGCGAATCAGGTAGGAATTGCAACTTCCAAAAGAGTGGGCGCCCGGAGGACACCTGTTTTTGATGCGCTTTCCAGGCTTGCCGAGTACTACCAGGCCAATTTGGCCCGCTCAGATTTTGCGATGAGGTATTTAAGGGAACGGAACATCGATAAGCAGGCCGTCGAAGCGTTCAAGCTCGGGTATAGCGAAAGGAGGAGCTACACGAAAGACTTCGCCAAACGTCTTGGCATTCCTCTTGATATGCTCCTTTCAACGGGCGTAGTGAAGCTGAAGGATGGAGGTGAAGGATTTGATATTTTCCGTGGAAGGATAACCATACCCATTCTTGATATCAACGGAAAGGTGATAGGGTTCGGCGGACGGGCAATGGGAAAGGACGTCTTGCCGAAATATATCAATTCTCCCGAATCGCCTGTGTTCTCCAAGCGGTCCGTGCTCTACGGCCTGGACAAGGCGAAAAGAGAGATTGCCGAAAGAGATGAAGCGATCATTGTGGAGGGATATTTCGATCTCATCTCGGTTTATTCTGCAGGCGTGCGGAACGCGGTAGCCACCCTTGGCACCTCGATTACCGAAGAGCAGGTAAGCCGTCTGCGGAACTACACAGAAAATATAACCCTTATGCTCGATGGGGATGAAGCGGGCGTGAAAAGCGCTCTCCGCCTGATTACACTATTCGGAGAAATGGGAATTAACGGGAATATGGTCGTCCTGCCCGATGGGCATGACCCGGACAGCCTTATCCGGCAGCAGGGAATTGCAGGATTCGCCGCCGCAATAGGGAAAAAGAAACCGCTACTCGATTATTTCTTCGATTTTCACATCAGGAAACACGGGATAGATTCACTTGAAGGAAGGCTCTCGTTCATAAGATCGGTTGTCCCCCATCTTCAAAGCATGAGGGATGCGGTAAAAAGAAGACTCTATGTCCAGCGCCTGTCCGAATTGACCGGTGTGGAGGAATATCGCTTCTGGGACAGCATGAAAGAGAGGCATCTGGAGAATCGATTGGGTGGTGAAGAGGAGTCCCGAAGGGCCATCGAGGAAAAGGTAGTGGGGATTCTGATTACCAAACCCGATCTAATAGAACTTTTTACGAGAAAGGAGGTGAAAGCGTATATCAGAGATACAGGCTTATGCGATCTGCTATCCAGACTGCTCGATTACTATCAAACGAACGGGGCTGTGGATCTCAAACTGTTTCTGAATGTGCTTGAGAAGCCGCAACTTAGGGAAACAGCTGTTAGTTCTACCATGCACGTTGCGGACTACGATGAGCAGGAAATGGTAAGGATCGTGTCGGATTACCTGAGCTACACGGAAAACAAGCTCATGTGCGAGGAAGCAAGGGGGATTACGGAAAAATTGGCACAGGCCGAAAAAAACGGTGATGAAAGAGCTCTTATGGAGCTGCTCGAACAAAAGAGAAGTGTGTTGACAGCCATGAAGAACAAATCCGCCAAGTGAGGTTACTATGCCTGATAATATCGATAAAAGGGTGAATATGCTGGGTCTGAACAGGGCAAAGAGCTTTTTCTCGTATGACGAAGGTCAGGAGGGCAGCGAAGTCTATCTCATGATAACAAATAACCGCGAAGAACAAACAGGTTTCTACGACGACATCGAATTGTTTGACATGAACAAGGAAGAAGATGTCGCATTGGCCGGTGCAGACAAGTATGATGATGCTTTCGGGGACGGAATGGAAGAACCTTATGATGAAGAACTGACAAACCCCATTAAGCACTACATCAAGGAAATGGGGGGAGTGGGTCTCCTCACCCGTGATGGCGAGAAAGAGATTGCCATGCGCATAGAGGATGCGAAAAGTGAGATCAGGCAGATCGTTCTTTCCTTTCCCGGCACGGTGAAGGAGTTGTTGAATGCTTATTCCGGCCTGAAGATGTCTAAACTGAGTCTCAGAGATATTACGTCTGAGGCGGACGACGAGGAAGAAATAGATACCGAAGCAGAGGCACAGCAGGAGAAAATAGTCGACCTTTTGGAAAGGCTCAAGCACACTTACCAGCTGTGGAAAAAGACTGGAGACCAGGAAGAAAGAGAACGTTACGGGGCGGAGATTACACAGATCGTTTCGGACATCAGCTTCGGTAGAAAGATGGTCGAGCGTATAAGCTACAGGATGAAGAGGTCTGTAGAAAGGATCGAGAAGGTGGAGAAGGAGATCGAGCGGTACAACCAGCAGGGTGGCGACAACGCTGACGGCAGGCTCGACGCGCTTCAGAACAAGCTTGAGAGGATAGAGCGGGAAACGGGCGTCTCCAGAGCGGAGCTGAAGCATCTTCTCGGCCGGATGGAAGATGCGGAAAGGCAGTGCATTTACGCCAAGAACGAACTTATTAAGGCAAATCTTCGGTTGGTAGTGAGTATAGCCAAAAAGTACATTAACCGGGGACTATCGCTTCTTGACCTGATTCAGGAAGGGAATATAGGCCTTATGAAAGCGGTGGAGAAGTTCGAGTACAAAAGGGGCTACAAGTTCAGCACCTATGCAACATGGTGGATACGGCAGGCCATCACCCGGGCTATCGCGGATCAGGCCCGGACGATAAGGATACCCGTGCATATGATCGAGACCATCAACAAGATCATCAGGATCTCTCGCGAACTCGTGCAGGACCTCGGAAGAGAGCCTTTTCCTGATGAAATTGCTGAGAGAATGGGTTTTTCCGTTGACAAGATCAGGAAGATCCTTCGCATCACAAAGGAGCCTATTTCGCTCGAGACTCCTGTCAGCGATGACGAGGACACGCATCTCTCCGATCTTATTGAAGACAAGAATGCACCCATACCTCAAGAATCGGTCATATTTCACGATCTTATCGACCAGCTGAACAAAATACTCTCGACCCTCACACCGAAAGAGGAAAAGGTAATAAGAATGAGGTTTGGCATCGGGGAGAAATACGATCATACGCTGGAAGAAGTGGGCCAGGTATTTGAAGTGACAAGAGAACGAATAAGGCAGATAGAGGCAAAAGCCTTAAGGAAACTCAGGCACCCTACACGCGCGAAAAGACTGAGGTGCTTCGCGGATATGTGAGCCCAAAAGATCAAGCAGGGAGCAAATTCGATGAAATCAAAAAAAGAAGCCGCGGAATTCTTCCGCGGCTTCGGATTTTTTACCCACAATACTACTTTTGGTTGGCCTTGAGGTAATCCAGACAGAACTTGAGCGCTTGGTCGCCGGGGAGGCCTTTCGCCTTTGTGCCCTTGACGTAGTCGTCAAGTATCGGCTGAACCTGCTTTGCCCAGCGTGCATCTTCCTCTTTGCTGAGAGGAATGACTGTTTTCTTCATCTGGATCATCAGGTCCTTTCCTTCCTTATCGATCTCATCCCAGACCTTCCCCTGCTTGTCGATCCATTCCTCGTTGATCTGCATGATCGTCTTCTGATCGGCAGGAGATATGGCATTCCACTTTGACTTGTTCATGACGACAAAGAAACCGGTAGTATAAGCTGAGCCATAATTCTCAGTCGTGTAGCCCACAACCTCACCGAGCTTCCAGCCTTTCATAGCCTCAAACGGGCACATAACGCCTTCTGCCACCCCCTTGGAGATCGCGTCGTATGTCTCTGTCATCGGCATTCCAACCGGTGCGCCGCCCAATGCCTGAACCACCTTGGCGCTTAGGCCATGCGATCGGACCTTGAGACCTTTCATGTCCTCCATCTTGCGTACTGGTTTCTTTGCCGTATGGAGGATCCCGGGTCCATGAGCATGAAGGTACATGACCTGAACTTCGTCGAGTTCCTTCGGTTTGAACTTCCTGTAGTACTCATTGATCAGCTTGGTTGCGGTATAGCCGTTTTTGTAGCCGAGCGGCAGGTCGATGACTTCAGTAAGCGGAAATTTTCCCCTTGTATATCCGAGAACGCTAAATCCGACATCGGCGATTCCCTTTACCACCGAGTCATAAGTCTGTGCCGCAGGAGTCAGGGTTGCGCCGGGGAAATAGTTGAACTTCACTCTTCCATTCGTTCTCTTTTCGACCTCCTTGCACCACTGATCCGAAAGTATACTGTTCTTGTGAGGCGCCGGAAAGAAGCTGGAATACTTCAGTGTGACGCTTTTTTCCTGAGCATAACCGGGAGAACCGGTCAATGCACAGACACAAAATGCGACAAGAGCAGCCACCAACAACACTTTGTTCATAAAAACCCCCTTTTGAATTTTGTGTGTTATTTACCCTTTTAGCAACCCGGGGTTAATTTGTCAACATTATTTGGATATCAATAACGGATAGTTTATGAGGTTAAAAATACCGACAGTTGCGGATGCGGACAGCCGAATCTCGAAATGTATCTTTTGAGGGAAAGAGTTGTGGAGATGAAAAGTGAGGTCAGGAGCGGCCTTTCGGCCGCTCCAAGGCTAACTATAAGCTTAAAACTTATTTCTGGTTCGTCTTCAAGTAATCGAGGCAGAAACTGAGCACCTGGTCGCCAGGCAGACCCTTTGCTTTAGTCGTCTTTACATAGTCATCCAATATGGGTCTTACCTGCTTCGCCCACCTGGCATCTTCTTCCTTGCTCAAGGTTACGATGGTTTTCTTCATCTGGACCATGAGGTCTCTACCTTCCTTATCGATCTCATCCCAGACCTTCCCCTGCTTGTCGATCCATTCCTCGTTGATCTTGTCGATTGTCTTCTGAACGTCAGGCGGCAAGCTATTCCACTTGTTTTTGTTCATAACAACAAACATACCGGTCGAATAAGCCGAGCCGAAGTTTTCTATTGAGCTGGTGACGACTTCGGCAAGCTTCCAGCCTTTCATTGCCTCGTAGGGAGCCATAATGCCTTCGGCCACACCCTTCGAAAGAGCATCATAGGACTCGGTCATGGGCATGCCAACGGGAGCGCCTCCGAGTGCCTGGGCGATTTTGGCACTCAGACCGGTTGACCGTATTTTCATACCCTTTATATCTTCCATTTTGCGGATCGCCTTTTTGCCGCTGTACAGGATTCCGGGACCGTGGGCGTGGAGATACAGAACTTTGACGTCGTCAAATTCCTTCGGTTTAAACTTCTGGTAATAGGCATTGATCATTCTTGTGGCCGTTAGTCCGCTCTTTGAGCCCAAAGGAAGGTCTATTACCTCAGTGAGCGGGAATTTCCCCCTCGTATATCCGAGAACACTCTCGCCGATGTCGGTGATGCCCCTTACGACGCTGTCATACGTCTGGTTGGCGGGAGTAAGGGTTGCTCCAGGGTAATAGTTGATCTTCACCTTACCGTTGGTTCTCTTTTCGACCTCTTTGCACCACTGCTCAGCTACGATGCTGTTCTTGTGAGGCGCAGGGAAGAAGTTCGAGAACTTAAGAGTGATGGCCTTTTCTTGTGCAAAGCTGTTGTAAGACGGCACAAGAAAACAGAGAGACAGAGCGAAAACCAAAAACACGATCCTAGTACATTTTGCCATAAAATTTCCCCCCGGTTGAAGTTTTTGATGTGGCTTTTTTACCAAATTCCAGCTCAGGATGTCAAGGAAATATTTGGCCCAGTAAAAAACAAAAAGTATCGAAGGTGTGGGCAATGAGAGGCCGAAGTGATCACCGAAACACACATGATGGAAAGGTATATCGAGCAGGGTCAGACCAGAACAGAACAGAATTGGGTCTTTTTCTTATCGATTCAGAAAATTCTCGACCGGAACATAGGGAAGATCGAAGGCTTCCGCCACTGCGGGATAGGTTACTTGGCCTTGCACCAGGTTGATCCCCTTTCGCAGGTCGCTATTCCGGCTGACTGCCTCCTTCCAGCCATTTTCCGCCAGTGAAAGAACGTAGGGCAGGGTATTGAGGGTAAGCGCACGTGTTGCCGTTCGGGGGACAGCCCCGGGCATATTCGCCACGGTATAATGGACGATGCCCTCCTCAATATAAATCGGATCATCATGGGTTGTGGGTCGCGAGGTCTCGGCGCATCCTCCCTGATCGATTGCGACGTCGACAAGGACGGACCCGGTCTTCATACCCTTGAGCATTTCTCTGGTTATCAAGCGGGGAGCCTTAGCGCCGGGAACGAGAACCGCCCCGATAACAAGGTCCGCATAGGAGAGCACGGTTCTGGTATTGTAGCTGTCCGCGATCATCGTAACTGCCTGGCCGCGAAACATGTCATCGGCTAAGCGCAGCTTATGAGGGCTGATGTCGAGGATCGTAACGGAAGCGCCCATGCCTGCAGCAATGCGGGCGGCGTTTGTGCCAACGTTTCCAGCACCCAGGATTGCGACACTGGCTGGAGGTACGCCAGGCACGCCTCCGAGTAAGACCCCCCGGCCTCCGAATGTCTCTTCGAGGTACTTGGCTCCTTCCTGGGGTGCCATCCGGCCGGCGATCTCGCTCATAGGAGAAAGAAGAGGGAGGAACCCGCCCGCAGTTTCAACTGTCTCGTACGCTATGCCGATCACTTTTCTTTCTATAAGATTAATGGTGAGGCTCTCTGACGCGGCCAGGTGAAGATAGGTAAAGAGGATCTGCCCTTCCCTGAGCATCGGATATTCGGCAGGAAGCGGTTCTTTGACCTTTAATATGAGATCGGCAGCGCCGAAAACGAATTGGGCGTCGGGCGCGATTTCCGCTCCCGCCCGCAGGTATTCCTGATCATCGAAACCACTGCCGATACCGGCACCTCCTTGAACGATAACTTTATGACCCCGGGAGACGAGTGTTTCCACACCTCCGGGAACAATCGCGACCCGGTTCTCTTCATTCTTGATCTCCTTTGGTATACCGATAATCACTCTCCGGCCCTCCTTCCGGATTTCTCGGATGATATATTCCTTGATTATAAAAAAAAAGGGGCAATTTGTCATTGCCCCTCTCGTGATTCTTTCGCAGTACCGAGTGCTTATGAGACCGCCGGTTTCCCGGAGGTCCGCTGGTGAGTCCTGCCGGTCTATGCCTTTTTTGGAGGCTTCAAAAGAACCAAAGCTATGATGATGCCTACAATCGCCATGGCTGCGGTCGGTTTGAAAGCAACGAGATAACTGCCGAAGGTGTCCTTGGCACTTCCGGAAATGAGTCCTCCTATTATGGCGCCAAGACCGTAAGCACTGAAAACAACGCCATACTTCAGGGCATACCCTTCAAGGCCGAAAAATGTTGCGGTGGCGGTAGGACCAATTGCAAGCCAGCCGCCAAGACAGAGCCAGAAACCGCAAAAGCTCAACGTATAAAGCATAATCGAGCCCTGACCTGACACAAGCATGCCGGCAGAGGCGAAAAATATTATCACAAAAGAGATGATAGCAGAGTTTCTCGGAGAAAGTTTGTCCGTGAGGACACCGAAGATCGGACGGCCGACACCGTTAAAGACTGCAAAGACAGAGACGAGTGTGGCAGCCATGCCTGTATCAAGACCGATCACTTCCTTTCCCACCGCGGCAGAAATCCCGATAGCCATAAGACCGGCCGTTGTCCCTATGACATAGCAGAGCCACAAGCCGTAAAAACTCGGGGTAGCAAGCATCTGGCCCATGGTGAACGATTTTGCTGCTGCAGCACCCTGGGCAGGTTTCCAACCGGGAGGTGTCCAACCGGGAGCGGGAAATCTCATCGGAAGGGCGAGGACGACGTTGAGAATCAGGAAAATCACCCCCATGATCCCAAAGGTCGGAAGACAACCGTACGCTCCGATACAGAACTTGGCGAAAGGAGCCGTGATAAAGGCTGAGGCGCCGAATCCGAGAAGGCTTAATCCCACGGCAAGACCCTTTTTGTCAGGAAACCATCGGGTAGCGACAGCGACAGGGCCTCCGTAAACTAGGCCAACTCCCGCACCTGCAATGATCCCGTAAGTGAGTATAACCATGCCGATGCTCGATGCCCATTGTGTCAGGATCCAGCCGATTCCCACTATGATGCCGCCGATGACCATGACCATCTTCGGACCGAACTTATCGATGAACCGGCCGGCAAAGAAGGTAAAGAGTGCAAAAACGGCGATAAAAATCATAAACGGCAGGTTACTTTGCGTTGCTCCTACGTTGAACAGGTCCTCGAGAGGTTTCTTGAATACGCTGTATGCGTAAACCGCGCCGAGACACATATTGATGATCATGTTGAGTATGATGAAAATCCACCGTCCGGTCAGTACCGGCATTCCGAATACTTTTTCTTCCTGCGCCATTGTCCCCCTCCCAGCTATATCTCGTATTTTTTTGCCGAAAATTAGTGAAAGTTAGTACATTCTTGAGGCCAATGTCAAGAGTTTTGAGATTTTTTGCATGTTTTGAGTAGGTGAGCGGGATCCGGGAAGGCAAAAAGACTATACCGGTCAATTGCTCTTCAATCCTTGACAAGCTTCGAATCTGTTTGATACAGTCTTGCGATAGCGACGGTTCTATCGTTGATATTCGGGTGGCAAAAGGAGATTTCGATGGCGGACGCGAGCGATGCTTTACAACGACTTTTGGACGGTAATGGAAGATACGTTGCAGGACGGAGCACCCACCCCAATCAGGGGACGGAAAGACGTGCGCAGGTTGTTTCAGGACAGAACCCTTTTGCAGTGATACTGGGCTGCTCTGACTCGAGAGTGCCTCCCGAGATCCTCTTTGATCAGGGAATAGGGGACCTGTTCATAATCCGTGTGGCTGGAAACATCGCAGATCCAACGGTATTGGGGAGTATCGAATACGCGGTCGAACATCTGTCCGTACCTCTCGTCATTGTCCTCGGCCATGCAAAGTGCGGGGCGGTGCAGGCGGCTGTCAAAGGCGGAACTGCAGAGGGACACGTGCAAGTGCTTATTAAGGCTATTCAGCCGGCTGTGGAAAAAGCGGCGGCAGAGAATGGTGGAGATATGGTTGAAAAGACCGTGATCGAGAACGTATCGCTCGTCGTTTCACAAATCAAAAGTTCACCGCCCATCCTGTCAAAGATGGTTGGAGATGGACGGGTTAAGGTTGTGGGCGCCCGCTACGACCTGGAAAGCGGCCGGGTTGAGGTCGTGGGATAGAGAGAGACTTCACTGCACTGTTTTTTTGCCGCTTTGCTGAAGCACCATCGTGATAAGCTTCGATCTGCTGGAGGTGTTGTATTTCCTGAAGATCCTATTAAGATGGGCTTTGATGGTATGTTCGCTCAGAGAAAGGGTTGATGCTATCTCTCTGTTGGTATAGCCCTGGCAAACGAAGTCTATGATCTCCTTTTCACGTTCGGTAACACTGTCGGTTTTAACAGAAACCGGCGTCGCGGTATTTTGGCGCAAGAAAGCCTTCAGGGTATTGTTGTCCACCCAAATCTGTCCTTCATTCACTACCTGAAGTGCCTTCTTGAAGAGGTCGACTTCCGTGTCAAGAGAGAGAACCCCGTGTATGGGATAGGAGAGAAGGGCGGCTATGATCCTTTCTTTCTCGACCCCGGTATCGATCAAAAGAACCTTTGAAGTCGGAAAACCCGCAAACAAGCTTTGGGAAATACTGCTTATGTCTACAAGGATGACATCCGGGACGAATCCGTCCGGGATCGATTTCTGGTGTATCACTACCTGTCCCTGATGACCATTACTTAACAAGAGGTTGTTAATCCCTTCCGAAACAAGATAACTGCTCAGCTTCACGAGAACATTCATCACTTCACCTCAACTCAACTAAGGGATTGAGCACGATGTCTAAACTATGCTTCTTAATAAGTAATACTTTCCTTCTAAACCTCCTGTCGGTGGTTTTTGCATCAAGATATTAGTCTTTTAGGACGAGAAGTGCAACAAAAAAGCGGGTAGAACTGTGGATCTGTATGAAACAAAAGAGGATTTGTTGTGGTTCTGCTGCAGGGATGCGTCAGGAGATTTTGTGTAGAGATGGACTGGCTCTCGTCACTGTTTCGCTATGTAAGAAGTGAGAGAAACCGAGCGTGTCTTGTTTTCCCAAAGAACCTCGAGATCCATTTGACGTACCTCCTGGATCGGTGTCTCCGTGACTATTAGCCTGTAAAAGAAACCTGAAGGATCGTCCTCATCTACAAGACCCTCGGTCTTCCCAAGGGGAGGAAAGCCTGTCCGTTCGATCTCCTTCATCTTATCATCCGCAATAAGGGTTGCCTCTGTTATCTTCCTTGCATGGTCTTCCATATCCATCGATCTTATGACAAGAGTGACAAACGATACGAGGGCAATGGCTGCTACAGCCATTGCCACCATCACTTCAAGAAGCGTAATTCCTTCTTGCGAGCGTAACTTCTTCGATATAACCATCTTCTCCTGTAACCTTCGCGGTAAGCGGGTTTATTATCAACGAATAGAAGTCTTTTTCTCCTTCAAGGTGGAGCAATACCCGGTCCACCATCCCGCTCGGATGAAAAGTCATGTAAGCTTTTCCAAGCGGGAAGGATTCACCGTTTATTACGACATCCTTGATGCGATAGTCCTCAGGCAATGCGAGATCGCCGGTCGGGACAAATCCGTTCTTTGCGTCTATGACGCCAACGCTTGCTTTGCCGTCTGAAATATCGAACTGTATAACCCTGTTTTCGTAGTTCGATACCGCCTCTTCCCTGATCAGGGAGACGTTGATGGAAAACGCCTCCAGTACGGCTTCCTTTCCCCTTTTTGTGCTCATATTCCATTTGGCCGATGCAAAGGTAAAAAACATGGCCAAAAGCATTACAACGACGAGCAGCTCTACAAG
Source organism: Syntrophorhabdaceae bacterium PtaU1.Bin034 (assembly GCA_002067405.1). The sequence goes on from MVRP01000015.1 coordinate 15,895, forward strand.
AGTGAAACCGCTATTCCTTAGAGAGGTCCGCGCTCGAAATATCGCCATTTTTCCCTGTTCCCCCCACCTCACCGTCAGAACCATAGCTCACCAGTTCGTAGTCCTTTCCTTCCTGGGCGGGCGATGTGTAGTAATAAGGGTTACCCCAGGGATCCTTGGGAACGGAGTCTCCTTCCAGGTATCCTCCTTCCCTCCATCTCTTGGGAACAGGCGCGGTTTCAGGCTTCTTTATGAGCGCCATCAGCCCCTGATCGGTATTCGGATATGACCCGTTGTCGATTTTGTACATTTTGAGAGCGCTCTCAATGGTTTTGATATCCAGTTTTGCCTTGGTTCGTCTCGCATCGTCAGGCGCTCCCATGAACTTCGGATAGAGTATGGCGGCAAAGACTCCGATGATGACGATGACTATCATCAGTTCAACGAGAGTGAAAGCCCTATTGGTTCGCAATGTTCTTGTACGTTTCATTCGTTCCTCCCTTGTTACTTGACCAGTAGTTTGTTCATCTCGAAGAGCGGCAGCAGTATAGAGGCGAGAATAAAGAACACAACCACTCCGAGGATGACTATGATTAAAGGCTCCACCATTGACGTGAGGGCCGCTATCTTCTGGTTCGCATTCGTCTCATAATGATCGGACACATTTGCGAGCATCTCTTCAAGATTTCCGCTCGATTCTCCAACTGACACCATATCTGCGACATAAGGGGGGAAAATCGAAGTTTCCCTCAATGCAATGGAAAGATCGGAACCTCTCTCGACCATTTTCGACATCTTGATGACCGCATCTGCAACAATGGAATTCTTCATAGTGGAGCTTACCACAATGAGGGACTGGAGCATGTGTACTCCACTCTTCAGCAAGGTCCCCATTATCTTGGCGAATCTGCTGATCAAAATCATCTGGTATAGCTTTCCGAATACAGGAAAACCGAGAACAAAGTTATCCCAGAACTGTTTGCCTTTCGGGTTTCGTGTGATCCAACGATAAAAGGCAAAAAGGGCAAGCCCCAGAGAGAGGGCGAAGATAAAAAGATAGCTGTTGACAAAATTCGTGATTGCCATGAGGATTTGCGTCGGAAGGGGCAGCTTCTGGTTTGCCCGGTCGAAGATCTTCAACACCATGGGCACCACTACAGTGATAAGAAAGGTGACGACTCCCACCCCGACGCAGGCCATTATCATGGGATAGGTGAGGGCTACCTTGATTTTCCCTCTGATAGCCGCCCGGCTTTCGAGCAGGTCAGCCTGATACTTGAGGATCGTATCAAGGGCCCCGGTCTTTTCACCGGCTGCAACAGAATAAATAAAAAGGTTGTCGAATACTCCGGGGTGCGCTTTAAGCGCCTCCGAAAGCGAAGAGCCACCTTTCACCTCATCACGGAGATAAGAGATGATCTGCTTTTCCTTCTCTCCCTCAACCTGATTGGTAATAATGGTGAGGGCTTGAAAGAGAGGCACTCCTCCCTTCAAAAGGGAAGCGAGTTGTTGTGCAAGCTGAAGGGGCAGTCTTTGTCTTAGGCCGAAGGATAAAAGGAAACGGTTCTTGTTCTTTTCCCCTCTCTTTGACGTCTCTTTTATCGATACCAGATAAAGGCCTCTGTTCTTTATCTCGTTTTTTGCGGTCAACTCCCCATCGGCCTGTATGTAGCCATTCTCGAGCTTTCCCGCGCTGTTGATTGCATAATACTTGAAATTCATCTACTATCCTTGCTTCTCCTTACTTCTTGCGTCTTTCTGTCGCCACAGCGAGTCTGACATCACTATTTACTCTATCGTTACCCGCATTATCTCAGCCAGTGACGTATCGCCTGCCAGAGCCCTGTTGATACCATCCTGGCGAAGGGTGACCATTCCATCCCTGATCGCTTCCGCTTTTATCTCCTCGGATGAGGCCTTATTCTGGACCATCTGTCTCAGCTTGCTGTTAAGCGTGAGGAGCTCAAATATACCTATTCTGCCCAGATAACCCGTGTTGAGGCATTCCGGACAGCCTTTTCCTTTGTACACGACGGCACTTGAGCTGCCTTGGTAATCGTCCAGCAGCTTCCTCTCGAATTCCGTAGGCTCATACACCTCTCTGCAGTGGGGGCACAGCCTCCGGACGAGCCGTTGTGCAAGAATAGCGGTGACGGACGAGGTGAGAAGATAGGGCTCTATTCCCATGTCTACCAGTCTTGTCAGGGCGCTTGCCGAATCATTGGTATGAAGCGTGGAGAAGACCAAATGGCCGGTGAGGGCGGCCTGGATCGCGATCCTAGCTGTTTCTTCGTCCCGTATCTCGCCCACCATGATCACATCGGGGTCCTGCCGTAAAAAAGACCTCAGGGCCTTTGCAAAGTCCAGTTGTATTTTCGGGTTTACCTGTATCTGGCCGATACCCTGAAGAACGTACTCCACTGGATCTTCTACAGTGAGTATATTCTTCTCGGGCGTATTTATGTATTGAAGGACGGCATAGAGCGTGGTGGTCTTGCCGCTCCCGGTAGGGCCCGTCACGAGAAACACGCCCTGGGGACGGGTAATGAGTGAGACCATCTTTTTCTCAAACTCTCCCACCATACCTACGGAATCAAGTCCTATCAGGGCTGCTCCCCGGTCGAGCAATCTCATGACAACCTGCTCGCCATAGGTAGAAGGGATGATCGACACCCTCACGTCTATCTCTTTTTCGTTGACCCGCACCTTAATCCTGCCATCCTGGGGAAGCCTTTTTTCCGCGACGTCAAGACCCGCCATAACCTTGATCCTGGAAACAATCGCATTTTGCGCACGCTTCGGAGGGGTGTACGTGTCGTAGAGAAGGCCGTCTATCCTGAAACGAACGCGCAAATCCTTCTCGAGAGGTTGAATATGGATGTCGCTTGCCCTATCCTTGACGGCAATAGTAAAAAGGAGATTGACCAGCTTGATGATAGGCGGTTCATTCGCCGCGTCATCGAGGAGGTCATGGCCGCTCGGGATCTCTTGGGCAATCTCCGTGAGGGCGCTTTCGCCGAGATCCTCGACTACGCCGATCACCACCTCTCTCCCCTGTTCTTCCCTGAATGTGTTGAGGTATTCGAGAAATTCTTCCTGGGGCACATATTTTTTTTCAAGGGGCATTCCGGAAAAAATGCTCAGCACATCGGCACCCGCTCCGTTTTCGCCCTCGCAGACCGCAACCACCAAAGTCGTCGGATCTTCCTTAAGGCCGAGCGGTACGACGCCGTTCTTTTGAAAGAAAGAGTGGTGTATCCTGGCTATCCGGTTCGGTACCGGTAAAAGCTCCTTTTCGACAGTTGCTAATAATTCCATTATTCCGTTCCCCGTTGCGGCACAAGTAACTTTTGTTGCTGGGACTTCTTCTCGTCGCTGATCTTCTGAAGTGTTTCGGAGTCATAGATTATTCGAGGAGTAAGAAATACCAACAGATTTATCCTTGACGAGCTCTTGTTGGTGTACTGGAAGAGGCGTCCCAGTAAAGGGATATGCCGGAGAAACGGCACCCCCTGCTCGTTGTCTGTTGAGTTGTCCTGGATGAGACCGCTGATCACGATGGTCTGCGAATCCCTTACCCCCACTGTTGTCTTTGTAGATCTTTTCTGGGTGGTCGGCGCCGGCTGCAGACCGGAACCCACCTGAGCGAGCGTCGAGGTAATAACCGTCACTTCGGTGAAGATGTTGAGGTAGACGAGACCGTCTCTGTTTATATAGGGCTTCACCTTTAGCTTGACACCCACGTCACGGTAGTCAAAATTGGTGATAGGGTTGCCTGCCGCATCCAATCTCACACTCGTCGTATAAGGGGTGTTGGACCCCACGAGGACTTCGGCCTCTTCGTTATTGACAGTCAGAAGCTGAGGGGTGGAGAGTATATTCCCTTTTTGGTCGGAAGCTACCGCCTGCACGAAAGCCTGCACGCTCGGGAACGTTACCCCTCCGAACTGGATGGTGCTTCCGACGACACCGAGATTGAATCCCGGCTTCAATGCGCTGAGGGCCGTTGCTGCATTCTCCTGTGCAAGGCCCGAGGCGAGCGGCACCAAAGCGCCGCCGGATGAGGAGTCAGTACTGATAATATTGCCTCCGAGTATCTTTGTGCCGTCTTTTGAACCGCCCAGAGCCCACTCGACACCGAGGGTCTCACCCTTATCGAGTGACAACTCCACAATTGCAGCCTCGACAAGCACCTGAGGCCTGAACTGATCTATTTCCTCAATAATCCGTCTTATCTCTCTCGTGTCTTCAGGAGGAGCACTGATCAAAAGTGAGTTCGTGGCGGGGTAAGAAGTGACAAAAATCTTCTCTTTCGGCGTTTGCGCCTTCTTCCCTTCGGCCAGAAGCGCCTGCAATGCCTTGGCGAGATCCGCTGCGTTTGTATGTTGAACGTTATAAACTTCTATTCCCGAAAGCTGTCTTGATACGGGAAGATCGACTTGGGCGATCAGATTCCTTAACCTCTGCAGATTTGATGAGGTGTCGATCATGATAAGGGAATTGGCGGAAGGCACGCTTGCCAGGTAAGCGTCTCGCGACATGAGAGGCCTGAAGATGCCGACCATAGTGTTGGAATCGAGATATTCGAGAGGGTGGACGAGGGTGGCAACCTTCTCTTCGGGCGAAAGATCCATAAATTTCGCCCTGTCCAGCGTTTCGACCGCCATTCCTTTTGCATCGGCGGCGCGCACGATCTTGTATACCTCGGGTGTTGCAATTACCGTGAAGCCGTAGTAGTTGAGGACGCTCTCGAAGACCCGGAACACCTCTTCTTTCGTAAGGCTTTTTGGCGAGAGCACCGTTACTCTGCCTTTGACGACCGCCTCATCATACACGAAGTTCTTGCCCATGATGTTGCTTACAAACCTGATGAGATCACGAAGCTCTATGTTATCGAACTGCATCTGGACAAGGCCTCCCGAAGGGGGAACACGAGACGGCGCGGCAGCCCGCGGTTGTCCGGGGGACCTGACGGGCTGGCCAGGTTCAGCAGGTTGGGGACCCGTGCCTGAAGGTGGGGCCGGCGACGGAGGAGCAGTCCGGGGTTCGGCCGGTTCGGAAGGGGCTTCGGAAGGAGGCGAGATGACCTGGGCCTGAGCTATCCGACCGCCGGGTAGTACGTTGAAAACAGGTGCGTTAACGGTCTTCCCCTGAATTGCAGGAGGAAGGGCAACAAGAATCGCAAGAGCACAGAGTATTGCCGGGAACGCTGATTGTACGCGCAATTGACTCCCCTCCCATCTTATCTTATTTCGTAACGGAGAGTTTCCTCTTTGCCTCTCCGCATAACCTTAACCTCAAAACGAGTGGCGTTCTTGAGTGCTTCGTAGACCTTGTTCATGTCTCCAGTAGAGCTGAGTCTGTGGCCGTTCACTTCCTGCAGGGTGTCGTCGGCTGCTATGCCCATCTTTTGGGCAATGCTCCCTTTGTCGACGGCCACCACCTTCAACCCGTCGGCGGCAGCCTTCACCGCAATGGAAGACATGATTACATTATTGTCTACCTTCAGTTTTTCTGCCAGGGATTTCGAGATGAGGGTGACATTACCGTCTCTTCGTATCTCTTTTCCGAGGTCCATCTTGGCAATGTTTTGTCCTGAGGGCGTCGCCCGGGGTCGGGCAGCAACCGGAGAGGCCGGCATGCCGGGGGCACGCTCGTATGTGGATGAGAAGAGCTTGAGAACTGCGGCAAAATCTCCCTTTTCAAGTTTGATCGAGTCCTTCCGAATCTCTTTCACCGCAAGACCCCTTTCGACCACCTCTCCTATCTCGTATACCCAGACCCCTTTCGCTCCTCCCCGGTCTATAACCGCATAATGGTCTTTCTTCTGCACGCCCAGCATGACTCCCTTCAGGGCCATTGTCTTGATTATTGCAGTCAGCGCCTCTTCCTCCAACTCCTTCTCGGTTTTCGGTTTCGGGATCTCGATCTGCAATTTTGCCCTGAACAGATTTCTTTCCGTAATGGACTTGTAATCGGGCTCGGATGAAACGGAAGTCTGGCTGCTGCTCGTTTGCCCTTCGGGAAAGGAAGGGGTCTGAGGTCCCACCGGGACCTTCAGCATAGAAGCATTGATGGCTATCAGGACAATGATACCGAAGGTTATTCCCGCGAGGGTCGAGACGCCGAAAAATACCAGCTTGCTGCCGTTATTTGTCGTATTCTCTCTCAACACGGATCTCCCTTCGATCCTGTCTCTCACTCCTGATTTTAGGAAGTTCATCCTCTCTTGCCAGTCCATATTTTATCAGCTTGGTATTTGAAACCCGTTTGCAACACCGGTTAAGCGTTTGTTTTTGAGAGCATTTACCGTTGCCTATACTACAACATCACCCCTCCTTTGTCAAACAAAGGCCAAGGAATTGCAATACCTTATCTTGCCCCGGCCCCACTGCCCGTATCCGGTCCGGAGATCGTCACATCAGGCGCTGCCCGGTTTCCTCTTATCGTGATGATGCCCTTGCCTTTCAAGGGGAAAGCAGGCGACAAAGACTCGTAGGAGAGCTTGAGATCCATGTGCTCCATTTCCCCTGTTTCCACCACACCGTTGCCTTTCAGGGAAACGGCCTCACTGTTGACCGCAATTCTGCTGAGGTCGATGCGCGTTCCGTCCATTTTCCCTTCAAGGAAGATTTCTTTGTACGGTATTATCAACCTCGGCAGATTTTTAATCTGAAGATCTCTTATCTCTCCGGCTTTCAGGTTGAGCCGGAAAGACCCGACCTGCTTGTCCGGCTTTGTAAGAGGCACCTCTTTTTTGATAACACCGTCGAGAATCCCTGTTATGCCCTTGAACGATCCCAGTGCCCCTTCAGGCGCTTTCCCGATATCGACATGTTCGAACTTGAGAAGGATGTCAGGGTTGGCGGGACCGGTAACAGGAACCCCGTCCACCGTGCACCGGAGGACGCCGCCATAAAGAACTGCGCGCGAATAGACCACCAGTTTTCCCTTTACCAGAGACAGGGGGTTCCAGGAGATATCGATCTTCGACAATTCGAACGGAGCCATCCGGCCCGTGTTTGCCTCCGGCTGAAGGGAAAGCCTGGATGCCCTGACACCCATTATTTTCATACTCACCCCTTCAAGAGAGACCGCTGTCCTGCTTCCCCCGACCACATTGTGAAGCGCGATCTTAAGCGCTCTCTGGTAGGGGAAGAAGAGATAGATCACGACCGCCGTGACAAAGACGCCCCATAAGACAACGCCTGAAAAAAAGAGGACCCTTTTTCGCTTAACCATGGGAGTGCCTCTCCATTATCGTCGCCTGCATGTCCAGCGTCGTGGGATTGGCTGCGGGAAGTGAGAGGCGCATTTTTCCGACATAGAGGCCTGAGTTTTGAACAGCCTTGACAAAAGCCACTATTTCACCCAGCGGCGCTCCGGTAATCCTGAGCTCAACAACCATTTGCTGTGCTCCTTTCTCTTCCTTGGCGCTCCCCGGCTGGAGCATGGCCAGGTTCCCACCCACAAAGTTCTTCTTTACCATCTCCTCTACAAGGCCGAGCGAGACCGTCTGAACTTCTGCCTTTTTCGAGGCCGTCTTATCGTATGTCCGCTTCTTCGTTTCGTACGCCTCTTTCAGGCGAATAACGGAAGAGAGATCCTTCTGCTTCAGCAGTATCTGTTTTTCCACGAGACGGGTATCCTGCTTCAAAAAATACGTCGAGACAGCGGCAATGAGGAATATCGCCAAAAAAACCAGGACGTATACCCTCTCCGGTATGGCCTTGAGCTTATCTAAGATTTTCACAACCGGCCTCGCAACCTGAATTTCACCTGCTTATTCGCCGCCAGTTCCAGGTTCTGCATGTCCACCTGGGAGACCCCTTTCATCTGTTCTATGCCGACCTTGATCTTTTCAACGGAAGCGAAGGAGACGGTGGTTCCTGAAATGGTAAACTCCTTCTCGTCCGACACAAACTCGTGTACTTTAACATCCAGGTCGGCGGGTATTTTGCTGCTTATCTGATCCAATACAGCCAATGGGTTATTTGCCGCGCCGATTGATCCCGGTTCCGCTTCAAGGGCTTTGATCTTGTCCCGGAATGCCTTGACCGTGTCTTTGACAGGGGGTGATTTGGGGAATGCGAGCTTATAGATCCGCATGGGCTCCGAGCTAAGGTACCGGTAAGTTCGCTCTTTGAAGTAATAGTCCAGGTAGAAGAGACCGAGGACGAAGAGACCGAGGGCAGCCAATGCTGCAGAAATGCGGAGCCCCGCCTTTGTCGAGAGGAAAGCATATTGTTGCCTGAGGCCCGTCAGATTGATCTCGCCTTTCGGCTTTATCGACAAAAGGGCTGCGCCTATGCCCGGCCACAGCCATTCGGGCGCTTCTCCGTTATGCAGTAATCTGCCGAGGCGCGGCGTGTCTATATGGAGGTGAAATGTCTTTTCGATCTCTTCCTTGAGTGATGCCGCATCCTCACTGTCGCTGATCATTATCCAGGAAAGGGGATTGAAGTCTTTGTTGTTCAGCATTTCTCTCACGGCATCGGTCAGCCCGTCCGATTGGGGCAAGTGAAAGAACTGTCGAATATAACAGACATTATCTTCCTTGAAGCCCATTATCACAGTCGAATTACCGTTCACATGAATAAAGGCGAAGTCCTTTTTGTGAATCACTCCGAACCATTTCAGGGCATAAAGGACCGACAGGCTCTGAAGGGTCGTGATGCTTGTATGCTTGTCCGTACGGAACTCTTCGAGTACCGTGTTAGGGACGGCGGCTGCAAGAACACCGCCCCTTGTGGTCTCGACAAAATCGACTGATATATCTTCCGTTGAGAGAGGCAGCCTCTCTTCAAGCTCATTACCGATAACCATCCTGATCTTGCGCTTATCGGAAAAAGGGAAAGACAGATTAAACAGGTATCCGTACCCGTTTTCGAGTGCAACTCCATAGCCCTTCTCTCCCACGAGTTGCTTCAGTTCCGGGAGGCTTTTCCCGGAATGCACCCTTAGCTCGGATATCTCTTTTTCCCGTACGTCAAATGTTACCCCATACCAGCCCTCTTTACTCTGGACGAGGGCCGATCCCTTCCTTTTCAAAACTCCCTCCAGGAAATGGTTGCGACGGTCGAGCCGTCTCTTTTGAGAAGTGCCTCTACGTTCTTGACGACTTTACCTATAGTATACCTGCTGTTAACGGTAAAGAAAGCAGAATTTACTTTGATAAGCGGAGCCATCTTGCCGGCCTGATCCTGACTTATCTTGACAGCAAAGGTCACCTCCTGAATGTTCGTAAGTTCGTGCTGTTCACGATACTGCGCCAGGTTCTCCAGGTCACTGTCGCTCAGTGGCTGGGCGAAACCGGTTGTCTCGGTGCCCAGAACGGCGTAGAGAACCTCTAACGGGGCGGTGTTGATGTTTATCTTACCGTCGGTAGGAGCTATCGTCAAATAGTCCTTCAGCTTTGCATCTATCACAAGTTCCTTGTCGAATCCTTTTATCAGGAGCAGTTCATCGAGCGAATCGAGAGGGCCGTTCTTGCAACGGTAGCCCTGCTGCTTGTAATAGTGGTCTTCTGCACCCTCACTCCCTGTCACTTCATCGTTGGAGTCCAGCCAGTCAATCAGGGCGTCAACGATCTCCGGTTTACCCCCCAATCGTGTAATGAGGCTCTTCAATCTCTTTTCGAGGTCTCTGTCGATGTCGTCGTTAGTAACCTTTTTCTCCGTGGTAGTGCCGGTCTTGCTTACAGTCCCGCTTGCCTCTTTGATCCCGGATTCCTTGGCGGTCGTTTCCTTTGCTGCAGTCGGATCAACGGCTATCCCCACCAGGTTATTGATCGGGATTTTTCCGTCTTCGTCGACAGTATTGACGTTCAGGATCCCCTCGGCAATCGCAAGTCCGGGAAAGGCCATTCCCCATTTATCTTTCCGCGAATCATACACCGCATCGTCCTCCTTCAGAATACCCATTACGCCTTCAACCCCGGAGTGGGCTATCCTCAGCGCCTGAACGGAGTTCCTGAAATTCTCCGCCTGAATCAGGTTGAGCTGCACCTTTGAGTTGAATGCCAGTACCAGCGGAAAAAGGAGCGCAATCACAAGAAGGACGGTGACGAGTATAAAACCGCCTTCGTTAGAGAGAGCTTTGCACGCTTTCTTCGGCCGTGAATTTTCTATTTTCCCCTTTTGCATCGACCACATCGACAGTAACTCTTATTTGTTTGGGCAAGGTCGCGGACGAGCCCGAATCCCATTTGGTGACCCATTCAGTGCCGTTAAAGAACTCCAGGTGAAAGCTGCTTATTATTCTTGAGACCTCAAAAACCTTCGCTGTCTCGTCGAGCGGATTGTTCAGGTCCTTCGATTCCTTTCTTATGAGGATCATCCGGTCTTTGTCGTCTGCGATGAGCGCATACCCCACTCTTCTCAATTTCAGCCTGTCCGTTTCAAGGCCTGCCGTGGTGACGAACTCTATTTCTCCTAAAGATCGCCCCTCAACAATGTCGCTCTTTCCGACCACGGGGTAGCGGGCAGCGCTCACTCCGCGAATATCCTTTTTTATCAACTCGCACAACATCCTCCCCGTCTCCAGCGCTTCCTGCCCTTCGCTTGCCGCATCGATCGACCGGTTTATGGAGAAGTAAGTCCAGTAGACCGCGGTCAGGAGGAGTGCGGAAAGAGACATGGCAAGGAGAACTTCAACAAGGGTGAATCCTCTATTTCCGGCGGTCATTTTTGAAAGACCCTCTCACGTTTCACATCCTTCTCAACCGTTACCCGGTCGCCCGTTTTGATGCGATGCTTTACGGCAAATCCCTGATTTACCTCCACGGCGTACCTTGCCGGGCTCCGTGACACATAGACGGGACAGAGGTCAGGGTTTTCTTTCAGGCATGGTGACATATCCTGCATATCGACGATCCTAAATGACTCATCAAGGAAGATGACCGTAAGGGGTACCAGCGTGTTCCGCATCCAGAAGGAGAGGTAGCCCGGCTCTTCGAAGTAGAATATCATGGCCTCTTTCTCTCCCAACGATTTACGAAACATCAACCCCCTGGCCCTTGTATCCGGCGAATCCGCTTTCTCGGCGATAACCGATACACGGGCAGGGCTAAAGATCAGTCTCTCCTTTTTCATCCCGGTCGGCTCCGTTCCGAAGGCATGCGAAAGAAAAGAGAAGAGTATTGCAGTGGCAACGAAAACTCCCCATTTGGCTATATGTCGATGCATTATTTCGGCCCTATGCTTCGTGCTGTTGCCTTTCGTTCCTGTCGCTCGCTATTAAGAATAGAAAGAGGAGGGAGACACCGAATCTCCCGGCTGCGGAGGTCCAGAAAAGGCCTTTGATAGACACCATGTTTACGATTATACCACCGAGTACCGGTCCGATAAAAGAGGCTACAGACACGACGGACTGATGAAGCGCCACGAAACGGGAACGATTCGCGTCCGGCGACATCCTGAGCAACAGATTGAAGTTTGCGAGCCAGTAACCTGCCCAGATAAACCCGCTTACCCCTTCAATCACCGGCAGATACCACCAATTAGGGATCAGCGCCCAGGCTGCAGGTATTGCGGGGATGAGAAAACCGGTTATGCGCAACACCCAAACGGCGCCCCGCCGGTCATTCTGCACGCCCCATACACGCTGGCCGACCATTCCGGTAAACGCCCCTATGGAACTCAGTATTCCTATGTGGGCCACGTTCGCGCCAAGGCTCTTCATTTGATAGACGGCAAAGAAAGGACCGGCGGACTGAAGCGACAGGTGCCAGAAGAAGGCGAGACCCGTGAATGCGGCAAAATGCGGATGCCGTCTGAATAGGGAAAATATCTCCCTGGGCGGCTTCTCAATATGTTCATGGAGGCAGACACGCTTCGGCTCCTGTATCATGCCGAAGACGACGGTTGCCACGATGCCTGTTGCCAGGGCTATCCCGAAACTCACCTGATACCCTCCGGGCGTGCCTGCATGCTGTATGAGATAACCGGCCAGGGGCGTGCAGACGAGGGCCGCGAGGCCGACAGCGATATTGCGGGAGCCGAAATACCGACCACGGATGCTTTCAGGCACCAGATCCGTCACAAGGGCCGACCACGCAGGGTAGGCGAGCTGATTGAGAAAGCTCCTCAGAGCAACAATTGCCAAAAGACCGTAGAATATCCCCGGTGTGCCAAATAAGTGGAAGAATAAGGGTAATAAGGCCAGAGCGAGCAGAAGGAGGCGGCCAAACACGCCGGTGCAGAGCATAAATATCGATTTGCGGCAGCCAAAATGTTCTTCCAGCCTGGCCCCCGGCAAGAGGCCGACAGCCGATGCAACATTAGTTGCCGAACTCAATCCGCCGATCTGGGCGTTTGTTGCGCCGCAGGCGAGTGCGAAGGGCGTAATGAAGTTGGCGACAAAGGACTCGGAGGCATTCGACAAAAGTCCTTCGAGCCAGAGAAGTTTTCTTGCCTTGCGCGCCGAAGTGGCAGAATCGGCAGGATGGCAAACCGGGCCGGCCATAAAACGATCGGCACGACCTAACAGGAGGGGTAACAGGCGAGGCCGAGGCTGCGACTTACTACTCGAAACTCGCGCAACAGGTGCTGTTCTCATGATGTATTATCTCCTCGATGTAAAGCCTGTAGCGGCAGGGCTAAATATACTTGCTTCTAAAAAAGCATGTCAAGGATCAATAACCGGCCGAAGCAGATAAGCTTCCGGATTTCCTTGATTTCCCGGGCCAGTGGCACTAGGTTTAGGGAAATCGGAGGAAAGAGTGTCGAAGATCAGTATTATCGGAGTGGGAGACGTTGGAGCGAGCCTCGCTTATACGACACAGCTTTCGGGGTCGGCGACGGAAATTTTGCTTGTGGATGCGAACAGGGAGAGGGCAGAAGGACATGCTCTCGACATGAATCACGGCCTCTTTTTTACGGCACCAACGAAAATCAGGGCGGGCGATCTTGCGGATTGCGGGGGATCGGACCTCATAATTATAACGGCCGGCGCCAGGCAGAAAGAGAACGAGACGCGCCTCGAACTGACAAAAAGAAATGTCGCCATCGTTCGTTCGATCACCAACGATTTAAAAGGGTATCTGGATCATACAAAGATTCTGGTCATCACAAACCCTGTGGATGTCATGACACGAGTTGTCCTTGAGGCTTCCGGTCTTCCGTTCAATCGTGTCTTCGGTTCGGGGACCGTACTCGATTCAGCAAGATTTCGTTACGAGATCAGCCACCGTTGTGAGGTAGATCCGAGAAACGTCCATGCCTACGTGATAGGCGAGCACGGCGACAGCGAGGTCTTTCTTTGGAGCCGGGTGAGAATCGCAGGGGTCGAGCTCGAGTGGTTTTGTCCCCAATGTGGGAAAAAATGCAATATCGAGGACAGGGATTCCATTGAGCATGCGGTCAGGCAGTCTGCATATCACCTGATTGAGGCCAAAGGGTATACGAACTACGGGGTGAGCCTTGCGGCGCGAAGGATAATAGGCGCAGTGGCGCGAAACGAATCGAGCGTGCTCACCGTATCGGTATTTCTCGATGGGGAATATGGACTGAGGGACGTCTGTCTCAGTGTCCCCTGTGTGCTTAATTCAACCGGCGTTTACCGGGTAATAGAGGCACCTCTTGCAGAGGAGGAGAGGGAGCGGCTTTTTTATTCTGCGGGGGTCATCAGATCCGCAGGAAAAGGGCTTTAACACGTCCTCAAGGTGGCACGTTTCTTGTAAAGGCGCTCTAGAAGCGCACAGTCAGTGAGAGGAGTATATGAAAGACATTCAGCAAAATGACGGGCAGCGCCGGACGTTGAATCATGATCTTCATCGGATTCTTTCAGTGAGCATTTTTATTTTTGATTCTGCCATCAGCCTTCTTGGTGAACCATCTGAGGAGGGCGCCAACCTGCCCGGTCCCGCCAACGTAGAGTGCATGAAGAACATCCTCAACTGTCTCGGTATAGGCGAAGACGATGAATTTGTCTTCGCCTGACATTGGGACCGCCTGAGTCGATCGCCGGGCGCAGGTTCAGGGAGGTCTAACCATGATCATGATAGCGCAGAGCTGCGTAAAGAACCGAGAAATTTTGCCCTTTCAAGAGTGGTAATAACGGAACGTTTCTTTCTGTCAGAAAAACCGGATATCAAAAAGACAAGCATTATCAACAGATTTATGTCTCCCTATGCAAGACGTCGTCTTATATGATGAGACATGATCTTGTAACGCAAGACAGAACCGGGATAACCGAGGCTGCAGCGACAGGAGGAAAGGACCGGGGAATTTGCGACCGGTGTTCGAAATTCGTCTTTTCAGCTGTTTAGGAATTCCTGGCATACTTCTTGTTATGGAAGGGGACAGAGGCGCAAATGGACAAGAGAAGAATGATGAATGTGCTCTTTTACTCGACGGGCGAGCCGGGAGAAAGGCTCCAAAGAGTAATCCAGGACCTTGTGCCAAAAGAGAAACTTGAGGTCTACAAGACCTTCGAGAGTTTTTCGGAGAGACTGCGTAAACCCATGGACGACATACCTGTTGCTGTTATCCTTGCGGCGAGTGAGGACGATCTTCTCACCATTCTCTCTATCAGCCACCTGCTTTATGATGTTCGGTTCATTCTCATTTTACCGGATAGAGAAGATCCCACGGTAGCGATCGGTCACAGCCTGAGACCGCGTTTCTTAAGCTACACGGACAGCGATTTCAGAGAAGTGACTGCAGTCTTGGGAAAGATGATCGGCGGGTTTTATTATGACCGCAAGAGAAAAGAGCAGTTCAACAGCCAGGCATATCCGGTGCGGAGCGTAACCGGACAGCAGGCTCATTACAAAAAGGCCGCGTCATAAAAGGGCACAGAACAAAGTCATCGAAAAGGACGCAAAGACAAAGCGGGCAGGATGCTATTCCGTTATCCGGACCGGAGCGTATGAACAGACTGTGAGGGCTTGTCGCAAGAGTAGAAAGACCTGAGTCAGACAGGGTCGACGGATGCTAAGTGCCATTCCAGTCGCTTCAGGCCTTACCCTTAAAAAGCGAAAGGGCTTTCTTTTTATTGCTTTTGTGGAGGCAATCATGAAGAAAGTGATAATTGTGTCCAAGGATGGGGCCGGAATGATGTTTGAAAAAGAGCACGTCAGGGAAGCGTGCAACAAGATGATATGTGGGGAACATGCCGACGAGTGCATTCGGCTCATGGAGAAAAGGGCCATGGAATGTGTCCTCTGCTTCGCCGTTTTAACGGCATTGAAGAAGCCCTGTAAAAAAAGGGTGTCAAGAAATCGGAAAACAAGATCTACTTGATCTGTCTGGAGGTTTTGATGAAGAACGGGAACAAGAAGAAGGAGCAACTCAGAAGACAGCTTGCGAGGGCCTACGAACGAGTTGCCGAAACAGAATTTGTGACGTCCGGCAAGGACGGGATTGAAAAAGACAGCCTGAGAGAGAGCACCAGGTCCATGCGCAGCTCCAGGAAAATGGAAATCGTGAGCCAGCTTGCCGAGACACTCGCCCAGTACTTCAACAATATTCTGACTTTGATCATCGGGTACGGGACTTTCCTGCATACGCGACTTGCCGAAAGCGATCCCTTGAGACCTTATGTGCGTCAGATATTGGTTTCCTCCGAGAGGGCCGCTCTTCTTACGAGAAGCCTTCTCGCCTACAGCAGAAACCAGGTCATGAACCCCGAACCGGTCGGCATCAACGAAATTGTCAAAAGAGCAGGAAAATTGATGCAGCGGATCATTGGAGAGGGAATTGAATTCAAGATGAACTTAAGCCGAATCGAGCTGCCGGTCTCCGCCGATCCTGTCCAACTGGAGCAGGTTATGATGAACCTTGTCACGAACGCCCGGGATGCCATGCCCCACGGCGGCATTCTCACCATTGAAACAAAGCTCGTCGAGATGGACAACCTGTCTGCCGCGAACGGTGGAGATCCATGGAAATGCGCAATGATTTCCTTCTCCGATACGGGTACGGGAATGAACAGCGAGGTGAGGCAAAGAATATTCGAGCCGTTCTATACGACGAAGGAGCCCGGTACCGCTACGGGACTCGGTCTTTCGATTGTCCACGGAATCGTCAAGCAACACAATGGGTGCATAAATGTCACCACTGACCCGGGAAAGGGGACCAGGCTATCGATCTTTCTCCCTTTGCTTCATCGCGCCCCTTTGACGAACCGTGTCGAACCTCTAACGGCTGCATTTAGTGAGAGCAATTGTTATTATTCATAATAGACACGTTAAACAAACCTGGAAGACGGAGCGGGTGCTATCCACAGTATAAGAGAGGAAAGGGGGTGAGAAGGATGAAGAAGGTGATTTTTCTCGCGATTGGCGTTCTCTTGTTGTTCTCTTACGGATGCTGTTCAAGGGAATACGCAAGGGAGCAGGTGGTTCCGGTGCAGGAGAGAATGACTAAATATGAGACCCAGACCACCACGATGACTTCCGATATAGCTCAGGCTCGCAAGGATGCCGCTGATGCAAAGGCGATGGCGGCTGATGCTCAGAAAAACTCGAGACAGGCCATGGAGATGGCGCAAAGCGCTTCTACAGCAGCACAAGGTGCGGCCGACAGGGCTGAGGCTGCTGCCAAGAGGGCTGAGGCTGCGGCCGACAGGGCTGAGGCTGCTGCTGCGAAGGCGGCAAAGGCTTTTGAGTTAAGACAAAAGAAATAGTAATTCTCCCTACGTTGGCCCGGAGTCGTCTTACCTAATTCCGGGCCTTTCCCTTTTCAATTATTGGGGCTCGCGTCGCCCCCTCCATCGGCGGAAGCCGGATGGAGCCTCCCCTTCAACAAAAGGAAAAGGCATTGGGATTACCGGCTCGCGTCGCCCCCTCCTGCTATGCAGAGCTGCGGAGGAGAAAATACTTGTTCACCGTCGCCCCTCCGCTCCCATGCCCCTCTGCTTCATAACGGCCCGTGTCAATCCAGAGTGATGTCGACAACGACCCCATTTTTTGCGCTTGCGGCTGCTTCCAGTCTTTCCATGCTTACCAACCCGTCGAGCTGCTTCTTCTTCAAAAGAATCCACGCCTCTTTGAGATAATCACCCTTGAAGTCGTTATCCTGATGTATCTCCACATAGACCCTTTCTTCCTTTTTGCCTATCTTAACGGGTTGTCTGACAACGGTCACCCTGGTGCCTTTGGCTGTTGTTTTGAAGAGTATGGGAATGTCCTCGGGGTACAAATGGATACAGCCGTGGCTCACCTTTCTTCCAATACCGAAAGGACGATTGGTGCCGTGTATCAGGACGGAGCGCAGGGAGAGGCGAAGGGCATGGGAACCGAGGGGATTCTCGGGACCGGGCGGGACAACGGCCGGCAGAGACGGGTCCTCCTTTCTGATCGACGGAGGAACTGTCCACTTTGGCTTTTCGAGCTTCTCCACCACAGTGAATTTCCCGAGAGGAGTCACCCAGCCATCGTCGCCGATGCCGATAGGGTAGGTTGCGACGAGATTATCACTTCCTTCCTTGAAAAAATGATAGAGACGGTAGTCCGAGAGATTGATGACAATACCGACGGGCTGGACATCCGGAAGTATCCACTGCATGGGTATTGCCACAACAACGCCTTCTCCGGGAACGAACGGATCGAGTTCCGGGTTCGCCTGAGCTATTGCATTGAAACCGATATTGAAATTCCTGGCTACCTCGATGAGTGACTCACCCTCTTTGGTCCGATACGTCTCGTTTCGTCCGTAAACGGAAGTGTTTCCGTCATGGAAGAAGACGTCCGCCGAAACAGAGCCCGGACTCCATGACAAAAAGATTCCACACAGAATGGCAAAGATTGGAACGAACTTCGTGTTATTCCTCTTTCAGCTCAAACGGGTTGCAGTGCAGTACCAATGCCTCTGGAATAATACTAACACACGAAGCGCGCCTTAGCCAGAGAGGGGGAAGAAGACGGGACGTTGAGAAGATAAGTGAGAAGATAAGAAGGTGAGCAGGCGAGGAGGAGGGCGGGAAGCACAAAGGGGAGGACGGGAGAAGGTGTCAGGGTTTCGTTCCTTGTGACTGGCTGTGGGTTTTGTGATAGAGTAAGCCATGTTTGAAGCAATATCACTCTTTGCTGCAGGGCTTATTCTGTTCATGTTCGGCATGTTCAAGATCGGCGCAAAGATCCAGTTGCTTTTCACCGCCCGTATCCGCCAGCACATCAAGCACGCGGTGAAGAAACCCGTCTACGGGGTCATCACAGGCGTGTTGGCAACCGTTCTTTTTCAAAGCAGCACCACAACGACTGTTTTGACGGTCGGCATGGTGAGCGCCGGACTTGTCAGTTTCTATCACTCACTGGGCATAATACTGGGAGCCGATATTGGCACGACATTCACGGTTCAACTCGTGGTATGGAAGATCACTGCGGTTTCGCCGGTGTTTATCGTTCTTGGTGGGGTTCTCTGGTTTTCCGGCGTGGAAAAAGTCAAGGCTACAGGTGAAGCAATCCTTTATTTCGGTCTCATGCTTTTTGGCCTCAGCCTGACCGGATCAGCAGTAACGCCCCTGAAGAACAACCAAACGTTTATCGGTTTTTTTCAGGAAGCCAGAAACCCTCTTTGGGGGGTTGTGCTCGGCGCGGTTTTTACTGCAATAGTTCATGCTTCCGCCATTCCCATCAGCATGCTCGTCGTGCTTGCTCAGCAGAACCTGGTCACTATCGAGACTTCCCTCCCCATCATTCTTGGGGCAAATATAGGCACCACCATTACCGCGCTTATGGCAAGTCTGGTGGGAAATGTGAACGGGAAGAGAACCGCTTTTTCTCATTTTATCTTCAAGTCTGTCGGAGTGGCCATCTGTCTCGCGGGATTGCCGGTTTTCGCCGGTCTTTTGAAGAAGGCGTCGGAGAGTATCGCTCAGGAGATTGCCCTCGGTCATCTTTTGTTCAACATTTTCATTGCATTTGTCTTCATATTCCTGATAAAACCGGTATCCCGCTTGATCGAGATGCTTATTCCCGGTAAAGGAGAGATGCTGCCTCTCTGGCCCGTATTCCTCGATCCTCACTGTCTTGCAAACACCGAAGACGCCCTTGGTTGCGCTCAAAAGGAACTGAAACGGCAGCTCAATATCGCAACCAGGATGTATATTCAGGCAATCGGTCTTCTGTCCCGGTACGACAAGGGGACGGCCAGAGACATTACCTATATGGAACTTGTAGAGGACAATCTCAGAAAGGAAATAGTGGAGTATTTATGCCGGATTTCCGATCAGGAATTCTCGCCTTCCATGTCAGAGCGGCTCTTTGCATATACGGCATTTGTGGATGACATAGAACGGATCGGCGATCACGCGGTCATTCTGCGTGATTTGTGTGAAGAGATGCATCTGAGGAAAACCGAGTTCACCCCGTGGGGAAAGACAGAGATGGAAGAAATCACCCGATTGGTAGAACAGAACCTGAATGATGCTCTGCTCGTTATCGAGGGGGCAGATGGCGGAAGGATCAATGACATTTACGGACGGGAGGAACTGGTCGACCAAAAGGTAAAGGACGCCAGGGAGAAGCATCTCGAGCGCTTTCATCGGCGCATATGTCAGGCCGAAGCCGGGCCGATCTTTCTTGAAATGCTCATTAATTTAGAAAGAATATCGGATCATTGTCAAAACATAGCAGAATATATGGAACTTCTGAAAAAGAGCGCCTAAACCTCTGCTTCCACATCAGACTCACTGATGCTTAATATTTTCCGTAGCCGCGACTCGGTCTGGGTTTTTGAGGTCGCGCTTCCTCGATTCTCATGGCGCGCCCTTTGAAATCTGAACCGTTCAGGGCTTTCCGTGCTTTTTCTGCGTCTTCGGGGCTGGACATCTCGACAAAACCGAAACCTTTGCCCTCGATGACGTTTGCTTGCTTTACCTCACCATACTGGGTGAACAACTCTTTCAACTGTTCGTTCGTAACCGAATAGCTCAGGTTTCCCACATACAGCTTCGTGCCGTTCATGCTCGTCCCCCCTTATATTTTTTGTTTTATCGGCGCTGCTTTTTCTATGGGTCATACGGCTGTTAGCTCTCTACCGTTGGGAGTGTCCGCATCGTTTCTTGGCATGTTTTTCACGCAACATCCTACTAGGCATTGTAAGTACGGTTCACTGCCATATCAAGGTCAGACCGGAAAATTGCTCCCACTATTCCAACTTCTGGCGCTGGGGTTTTACCTGAACATCGTGCAGCCCTCTTAGTCAGGGGGACGGCGCTAAAGCACTGCCCCAGGAACCTGCAGAACCGAATTTACGCAGTTCGGGAAGAACTGCCGATGTGTCTATTTTGTGCTTGACGGTAGGGCATATATCCTCTATATTAAGCCTAGTGTGTGCGACAAATCCCTCTAGAAGTGAAGTTGCTCAGCGAGTAGACTGCTTGTTGAGTTTCAGTCCCGGGAAGATCGATGATATCTCGAAAAAAGCCATGAATCTATCACGTTCGGGATTGTTCGTCTTCACAGCGCGGATCGGTTGTCAGCTTGTCGGCAGTTAAATCTGTGGAGGGAAAGCAGGAAATGGGTCATAAGGATTATCTCTATGATCTTTTGGTACATGACTTGGCCGGTCCGCTGTCGATTGTAGCAACGACGGTGAACGGTCTTCTTGTCAAGGCCGAGAGGTACGGAGTCTTGACAGATCCTCAAAAGCATGGCCTCGAACGAATTCTGAGGAACACAAAAAGGGCACAGTCGGTTCTGAGCGAAATTCTTGACGTCTGCCGCTGCGAAGAACATCTTTTCAAAAGAGAGTTTTTTTTCCTGAAAAGCGTACTTAAAGAATCGCTTCTGAATGTCTCAGAACTGCTGAACGAGGGCATGGCGGAAAGGGTCCGGGACGCAGGGAGTGAGTCGGAAGAAAGGGATGTGCTGGAGGAGAACGGTATTTTTGTGGCGATTTCAGGCAGATACGAAGAAAAGCCCTTTTTTCACGACAGGAGAAAGATCCAGCTTATCCTGGAAAACCTCGTGAGCAATGCTCTCAAGTACCGTAGAAAAAGGATGGATGTCTCCATCAGTGGAGAGGAGAATCTCGTTATTCTGGTTTCCGATGATGGCCCTGGGATTCCCAAGGATGAGCAGGAGGCCATATATAAGCGGTTTATGCGATTGAAAAGTAATAATGTCAAACCAATTCAAGGACTCGGCCTGGGTCTGTTCTGCGTAAAGATGATGGTCGAGACCATGAATGGACAGATAACTTTGGCAAGCAGGGAGGGGTCCGGGACAGCCTTTACCGTACAAATACCTCCCCTGAAATCAACCGAAAAGGAGGTATACAATGGCTGAGTCGATTCTGGACGGAAAAAGCATTCTAGCCGTCGATGACGAACCGGATGTATTAACGGTTCTTGAGGAAGAGATTCGGGACGCGTGTCCGAATTGTAAAATCGAGAAGGCTACGACATATGAAAAAGCGGCTGAGTCGCTTAAGTCGAACAATTATGACGTGGTAATTCTCGATATCATGGGCGTACGAGGTTTTGATCTGCTTGACATTGCAGTAAAGCGCAATTTCAAGGTGGCGATGCTGACCGCCCACGCCTTGACACCCGAAGCGCTGAAGAAGTCTCATGATATGGGTGCAAGGGCCTATTTACCCAAAGACAAGCTGGGCGAAATAGTCTCCTTTCTTGAAGACATGCTGAGCCACGAGTTTAAACCGGGATGGAAACGACTTCTCGAGAGACTGGAGAACTACTTCAACGACCAGTTTGAGCCGGAATGGAGAAGGAAATCGGGCATAGGATACTACTGAGATACCGCAGTGAAACAGTGGCGCAAAGCGCCTGATTGACCGGCGAGCGGCGATGACGCGGCAAAGCCGGTGACAATTAACTGGCCTAAAAAGAACAGCGAGTAACCGAAAGGTACTCGCTGTTCTTGTCTTGAACGTCACCATAAGAACTAATCCAAATGGGGCATAAATAGTCATAAAACGGTGACGGTCGATGTCTGCCCTGCAACTAAGTCTTGATTTTCTTTCAGCTTTTGTTATACTAAAGCGTTTTTGTCTCAGGAGGGTGTATGAAGAGAAGAGTTTTAATCATGTCGGTTGTAGCCATGTTGATCAGCCTATTTGGTTGCGGATCATCGGGTACGGTACGGCAGGCGACGAGATACGAGCCAGTTGTGCCCAAGACTGGACAGACAAAACCGATCATGTTCAAGAAAATAGTATCGGTAGTCCCCAGAGGCAAAGTGATTGGCACCATGCAGGCAGGTACCTTTTGTTCAAGCAAGGGACCTCTTTGCTGGAAAAATGACAAGACGAACATATCTGATGCGGAACTCGGCGACTTGCTGAGAGATCAACTGCAAAAGTACAGATACACTGTCGTAGGAGACCCGGAAGCGCTTTTTGAGGACAGATCGGCTGAGAAGGCCGAGTTCCTGATAGCGGGCAAAATAAAAGATGTGAAGGCGAGCATGTGCTTTCCAAGATCAGGGTCCGAGGACTGGGTTACGGCAAAGGGGGAGCTGTATGTTCAGGTTGACTGGGAGCTCTACAGCAAGAAGACACGCGATGTGGTCCTGAAGCTGACGACCGAGGGCTCGTCCACCAGCAACGGGAAAGCCCAGAGCTATCAGGAGATTTTTTATCAGGCTTTTGATATGGCAGTAGGGAACATGCTGGCACACAACACCTTCTATCAACAGGTCGCGCTTGATTCAGAAGCCCCCGTACAAAAGAAAGCTGAACAGGCAATGGCTGATATCAAGGTGAACTTCAAGACCGTGGCCGATCTTTCAAAGAAGGAGAACCTGAGTCGTGAGAAGTTGATCGGGAACATGAGAAGCTCGGTGGTGACGGTTTTTTCAGGAAGCGGACACGGATCCGGCTTCCTCATCTCTGAGGACGGGTATGTCCTGACCAACGAGCATGTTGTCGGTGGAGCCAGTTTTGTGAACGTAAAATTCGTTACGGGCAAGGAGGTTACAGGACAGGTTGTTCGTGTCGATAAGCCGAGAGACGTGGCACTGATCAAGCTCGAAAAGGACTTCTATCCGTATCTGGTGCTTGGCAACACCAACTCGATCAATATAGGAGAGGAGGTCTTTACCATAGGAACGCCTTTGTCCGAAGATCTGTCACAGACCGTCACCAAAGGCATCGTGAGCAGCTTTAGGGTAAAGGATGAAATAAAATACGTGCAGAGTGACGTGAATATCCATCCGGGCAACAGCGGCGGCCCGCTGGTTTCCTTGAACAAAGGGGTCATAGGCGTGTGCGTTTCGGGCATCACCTTTGGCCCTTACACGCTCGGTCTCAACTATTTCGTTCCTATAGAAGAGGCGATAAAGGCCCTGAAGATCTCAAAAGACGTGACGTGATCAACTTCAAGGAGAAATGACGGTTAACGGGCCGAGATTGCTAAGATCAGGCTTTTGTTTTGTTTCTCACAACTCTACGGCAGAGACAAATAGTGCCGATATAATGGTACCCAAAAGGAAGGAAAGGAGAAGAATGAGTAAGGCTATCGGCATAACTTTGACCGCCGGCAGGATGCGGGTCTTCAACAATTCTTCCATTGAAGAAATTTGGGGATAACAAAGGAAAATGCAATTCGACCCAAGCATGATGTGAGGAAATGAGAAGTTGTAATACAAAAGACGAATCTCCGCTCAAAACAATCCCCCGAGCTTTCCCGCATAACCTGTCATCTCGACGTATCCCTCGCAGGTGACTTTTTGGCCTCCCGATGTTCCGCGCCCCTCTACCGCGCCCTCCCAGTAGGTGACCCCGGTTGATCCCTCTGTAGTAAGCTCTTGGTCTGCAAGAAGGGGAGAAATGAGCAGATCGAGACCCTCCGAAGGGACCCTGATCCGCCATTTTGTCGGGTATGAGGCATTGCTTCTCGGGCTTTTCCAATGATCGAGCACCTCAAGTTGTATGTGCGACAAGGTGACGTGACGAGAAGTGCCCTGACGGTCGACAATGGTGCCGGAAGAGGCAGGTTCCACTGTTCCGTCTGTTCGCCGCAATAAATAGATCATCAAGTCCTTTCCGTCCGAGAGGTGAAGGCTGAACCAATCCCACCCTGCTTGATCGCGCGTAAGTTGATTGGAGCCGAATTCGTGGTCGAACCAGCTTACCCCTTTGACCTGGATCGGGTCCGGGGTTTCGGGCACCTTCAACGAGCCGGTTGTGGCGAGGCTTGTATATGAAACGTAGTATGAAGCTTGGCCTTCTTGCGGTCCTTTTCTGCTCAATCCGTTTGTGCCGTGCATGACCGGCGGTTTTGAGGGCTTAAGCCGGAGCGAGAGGCCCATCGCGTCGCTTCCGGCACTGAGAAAAATGGTATCTTTCTCCTGTCGTGCCTGCCAATCAAGAAGCCGTACCTCAAGTCTTTCCGTGCTCGCCCCCGCGAGCCCCGGTCCTGTCCTCGATGCACGTTCCTCCGTGAAGAACCGCTTTTTTGCCACATCTGTTATCGCAAAGTGGGCAAGGTAAAGGTCGCGCACGGACCAGGCATTACCGGGATCGGGATTCCGATTCCTCATGCCCTGGCGGAAGAAGGTCAGTTGATAGCCGTAACGATTGCCTTTTGCGTCAGCCATGTTTCCCGTAAAATACCACCATTCGGTCCTGTATCCCGGATGTGAGCCGTGGTCCCGGGGAAATCTCCATGATCTTGAGGAAGAGGTTGCCTGCTCCCACTCATCTCCTCCGCTCGGTCCGGCAACCAGGAGAAGACAAATCCACACGACCGCGAAGCACAGGCCGCAGAAGAGGCTGCGAGATATCCTTGATTGCAGTTTGATCATCCGTTTCTACTCCTCTCTGAGTTGCATGTGCGGGTACGTGCGAAAGACCTTCCAGATCGGATACAGTGCCGCACCGGCACTTGCGAGCACTGCCGTGATCCCTGACAGCACGTAGGGGCTCCATGGGGGATAGAAGAAGATGGTCCAGTTGAAGCTCTGAACATTAATGACCTTTATGAGAATGAAGGCGAGAACGGTGCCCACGACAATACTCAGAACAAAGCTCACCATTCCCATGCCTATCCCTTCCATAAGGGTCATCGCCGCCACCTGCCTCGTTGAAAAGCCGAGGGCACGGTAGATGCCGAACTCGCGCTGCCTCTCGATGAAGAGGGTAAGGAGCGCCCCGGCAATCCCGAAGAACGCGACAATGATCGCGAGTACCCGCATGGACCGGGTCACGGCGAAGGTCGAGTCGAATACGGAGAGTATCCTGTGGTGAAGCTGGTCGAGGGTGAACACGGGGAGACCGTGGGCAGAGGCGCGTTTCTTGACCTCATCAAGAAGTTCCTGCCGCCGTGGATCCCCGGGATCCATAAACACGCCGATGCTGTTAAGCCTGCGGTCGTTGAAAGTGGCAAGGTAGGTGGTACGATCCATCATGATCAGCCCACGCTCCGTGGTGTAATCATAGAACGCGGCCGCGATCCTGAATCGCGCCGGACCGTGGTTCCCTTCGAGGGTTATCACCTCCCCCATCCTCGCTTTAAAGCTCCGTAGAAAACTTTCCGACACAATCACCTCTCCCCGCTTGACCGGTTCCCAGTTTTCGTTTCCTCCTTTCAGCCAGCCGAACCGGGTGTATTTCTGGAGGACATCGGCCCTTACCGCAGCGACCGAAACTGATTTTCCCCGATAAGGGATCTGGACGTTCCGATAGGGATCAACGCCTCCGAGGCCCGGCATCTCTCTTATCTCTTCGTAGAACCGCTCCGGCACCTCAAATCCTTCCGAGGTGCTGCCGATGTATATGTCGGCTCTGAGCTGGGTGCCCATCCACCAGATAAGAGACTGGCGGAAGCTCCCGATCATGGAGCCAAGCCCCACGGACATGGAGAGAGCCACCATGAAAGCGGCTACCGCAACAGCCGTCCGGTTGAGGTTCTGTCTGATGTTGCCCGCGGCGATCCTTCCCGGCAGCCCGCATAACAGACCGAAGATGTGTCTGAGAAGAGGGGCGATCAGGGCGAGCAGCAGGCCGGTAAGAAGGCTCGCACCAAAAAGAAAGGCAAAAGCAGCGGTAAAACCGATGTAGACGTGGACGGGTGAAAGAATAAGAAGGATGATCGTGAGGATCAGGGTCGCGATCCCTGCAAGGGCTGCTTTTCTTGTGCCTTTGATGCTTGTCCCGGCCGCCGTCCTCCCCTGAAGGGCCCTGACCGGATCGAGCCGCATCAGCTCCAGCAATGGAAAGACGCTTCCAAGCACGCTCGCGGAACAGCCGAAGAAAGCACCCGCGACAACGATCCACCATGACCATGGCAAAGGCTCAGGCCTGAGAAAGAAATAGAGGTTGCTGATGGTCTGGCCCACCAGGCCCGTGAGAAAGCGGCTCAGAACATAGCCGAAAAGGCCGCCCAAAAGTCCTCCCGCAAGGCCGAAAATGAGTATTTCAGTGAGAAAGGCCGAGACGACCTCGCGGCGGGAGGCCCCAAGGCTTCTCAGGATCCCCGCGTCTTTTCTCCTGCTGGCAACGGCGAACATGGTGGTGTTGTAGATGAGAAAAACACCGACAAAGAGGGCTATGAGCGAGAGCGCTTCGAGATTTAACCGGAATGCCCTTAGCATGCCCGCATATATCTGTTCCTTCTGGCGGCTTGACTGTATCCTGAAGCCCTCCTTGTGGCGGGAGACGAAAGCATGTTCGTTCTTCAAGATAAGATCGACACGGTCTATCCGTCCCTCCAGATCGAAAAGCCTTTGCACATGACCTATATCCATCACTATGAGAGGCTCGGGAGAGAGACTCGGAAAAGTGTCCAAAAGCTTGAATTCGCCTCTGGAGGTCCTGACAATGCTGCCCGGCATCAGAGTAAGTCTGGACGCTGTTTTTTCATCCATTAGAACGGCTTTTTGATCCAGAAGGAAGGACAACAATGTCTCCCGGTCCCCTTGAAGCCCTTGCGCTGTATTTCCGCCGGGCCGGAACATCTTGGGCCTTATTGTTTTGTCCAGAAAGGGATCGATACCGAGCAGGCGGACCGGCTCGCCGTTTTCCAGCCTGACCCGCCGGTCTATCACCGGAGAAAAGGATCGGACGTCAGGATCGTGTATGAGCTTTGCCAGCAATGCTTCATCGACCGGACCTGCCGGCCGTTCCATTGAATGGGTGGCCGCGCCGTTCAGGAATTCAATAGCCCGGGAGAAGCTGAAGAGCGCCGCCCGTGCGGAAAAGACCATTCCTATCACTGCTGCAACCCCGCACGCTATACCCGTAATTTGCAGGATGCTGAGGCTTCGTCTCCTCGGCAGGTATCGGAGGAATGCCCTGGTAACGGTCTTCACGGGAGAACCGGGCGCTGCATTAATTCTTCCACAATAGATCCGTCAACCATGCGAAGCATGCGATCTGCGTACCTGCATGTCAGCGGGCTGTGGCTTGCCATGATGAGGGTGGTGTTTTCTGCCCGGCAATGTACATGAAGGAGATCGAGGATTTGCTCACCGGTTTTGTTGTCCAGATTGCCGGTCGGTTCGTCAGCCAGAATGATGGCTGGTCGCTTAACGATGGCCCTTGCTATGGCGACGCGCTGCTGCTCGCCCCCTGAGAGTTGCGACGGGTAACGATTTTCTCTGCCTTTCAAACCTACCGAGTAGAGGGCATCGATTGCCGCCTTGCGATCAGGCTTACCCGAGAGCTCGAGGGATAAGGAAACATTTTCAAAGGCGGTTAAGGTGGGGAGAAGGTTGAAAAACTGAAAGACAAACCCGAGGAGGAGACGCCGAAGACGGGTAAGCCCGTCCTCTCCCAGCCGGTTGAGGTCCTGGCCGTCGACCTCTACCGTACCCCTCGTGGCCCGGTCCAATCCGGCAAGCAGGTTCAAAAGGGTTGTCTTCCCTGAGCCGCTTTTGCCGAAAAGTGCGATAATCTCGCCTTTGCCGATCGCCAGGTTTGCCCCTGATAAAGCGGAGACGATCTCCTGGCCGTCCTGGCTGTACTGCTTCCACACGTCTTTAACTCTGATTATAGTGTCCACACTGAGTACCCGAATTGGTCTCTTGGTTTGGTCGATCCCGAGCGGGAACGGGGTCGAATTCCTGATGCATTTCCCTTTTGACCCCTGTTGTCCCTGTTCCGTGCCGGCCAAAATCAGGAATAGTATATGTTCTTTCCGTGGCAGTAGTAAAGGAGGGATGACGGAAATGGGGAATGACGGAAAGATAAGAAATAGAGAAGAATGAGGTGATGATGGAGGAAAGGCGTTTCGCCATTCAGGAGGTACTGGAACCCCATGTTTCGATCAACGGTTTCGCTGGATTCCGAATTCCGTTATTCCGGTGCCCGCAATGCCCCCGAATTGCCTGGTTCCTGTGAATTTTTCCTGTGCCTCGCCCGCCGGTCTGCCGGGGGGGTTTTGGGCCTCGTTGCCGGGCGCGGTCGGAGCGGTAAAAATATCGCCAGGAGGAGAAGGCTCGGATTGTGGCGCAGGCAACGCCTCCGAGCGACCGGGTATTCTCCAGTTGTCGGGATTTCCCCGTGGAACAGGATAATCCTCCTGGGCGACTGCTCCGTTTGCCGATAGTAGAATGAAGAGCAGCAACAACACCGGGGTAAACAGATGCTTGAAGGTTCCTTTTTTGCGTTCTTCCCTGCTCATCTCTCCCTCATACTTTTACTCTAGGGAAGGGTTTGCGAAGTGTCAATGACGGTGTAAAGAGATTCTGTAAATGGGAGAAATACTGAATTGTAACGTATTCAAACAGGCACCCGGCAGACGGGAAGCCGCGATTACGGAAAAGCCTTTAGTCTCAATATGTTGAAATGGGGTAACATTCTGCATTATGTGGTATAACACTTGCAGATGCTCAATATCAGGAGGTGGGCGCCATGAAAAAAGAGGTGACGATATGTTTCCGAACCAGCGAGGAACTCCGTAACGCTCTGGAAGCGGCAGCCCGTGAAGACAGACGTTCCCTTTCTTCGACAATCGAACTGATACTGACAGATTATTTGAAGAAGAACCGCGAATTTCCCGAGGAGCATGAAAGACGGCGCTATGTCCGTAAAACGGTAGCCATACCTGCTTATGTGAGAAAGTCTCACACCGGGCCGGGCCAACAGCACGGGGCCGTAATCCTTGATCTGTCCCTGGGCGGCATGCGGCTCTCGGTCCCAAAAGAGTCAGTGTCGGACATTTATGAAGGCGCAGAGAACTCCCGGTTCGAAACATCTTTTGTGCTTCCCCACGACGATCGGCCAATACGCCTTATCTGCAAGCCGGAGCGTGTTGTTCCCTCAAACGGGAGCGTTTATGTGGGGGCCAGTTTTGTTGACGCGGAGTTCATCAACTATCTGCAGCTTCAAAAGTACCTTGTGTAGCGTTCGCTGGCAAATCGTGCGGGTTCCGCCTCATTTCCGGTGCTGCCGGAGGGGACGCCCGCGGGCCTCTCGCCTCTCGGACGATCACCCTGCGGGATCGGCTTCACTTTAGCTGGTTGACAATATCGAGAACCTGGGGAAAGGCATCAACGACAAAATCGGCCTTATGGGCGAAATGGTTGTTGCCGTAACCGTATGTTGCAGCAATGGTCCTGATTCCTGCCGTTCTGCCGGCCTCGATATCAAGAACGCAGTCACCCATTATGAGCGTCTCGTCCGGGTTTGCGTTCAGTCGTGAGAGCATATGGAGGATAGGAGCGGGACTGGGTTTTCTTCCGACGCCTGAATCGCCTCCTGTAACGGCGTCGAAGCATCGGAGTATCCCAAAGTGATCGAGCACGGCGACGGTGAGCGACTCACTCTTATTTGAAATAACCGCTTTTTGGCGTACCGGAAGCTGTCTGAGCGTTTCTTCTACTCCCGGGTACAGTGTAGTGTGCACCGCGAGCCGGGCGGAATAGGCACGCGAAAATGCGACAGCGAACATTCGCAGGTCGATGCCCGCTTTCTGGCCCTCGAACAGTATTTTTCTCAGCCGTGAATCCTCTCCTGCCATCACCGCCCTGATCTCTTCAGTCGAAAACGCCGGAATATTGAATTGACGAAAGACTTCGTTCACTGCCTCAGCGGTGTCTTGAAGGGTATCCGCGAGAGTACCGTCTAGATCGAAAATAATCAGGTTAAGGGCCACTTGAATACTCTAAATCGAAAGGCCGGACAAGCTCAACAAATTTCGGCCGGTACTGGCCTTTACCGCTGCAGTGCACAGGCTGAATCGGGGCTCTCCGTGATCTCTTTCACGTATCTAATGAATGCCTCGACTGAGGGATCGTGTTTTTTGGACTTCAGATATGCCACGGACACTTCAAGAAACAGGGGCTCGATGAGCGGTATGGTTTTGAGGTATGCACTATCCTCATCATCAATACTCCGTTCGATGAGGATGGACACTCCTTTTTCCTGAGACACCCACTCCTTAATGAATTCCGTGTTGTTCGCTTCTATAAGGACTGACGGGATAATGTTCATTTTCGAAAAAGCGTTGAGTACGACGCTTCTCGTTGCCGAGCCGTCTTCCCTTATAATAAAGGGGTAAGAACGGATATCGGCTAAAGAAACCGTTTGTTCGTGTGCAAGAGGATGATTCAAGGCGGCAATCAACACGAGCTGTTCCTTTACGAAAGGGAAGGAAGCTATTTTCTTTGACGTATGTGGATAAGCCGCTATCGTGACATCGTCTTGCCCCGAAAGAAGCGCTTTTTCTACCTCTACGCTGGACCCTGAATTGAGCTTGATCTTGATGTGGGGAGAGTTTTTGTTAAAACCGCCGAGAAGGTGAGGCATTATTTTTCTTGCATAGTTGACGGTAGTGCCGATGCGCAGCAGCGGCAACGAGTCTTTTCTCAGAATGCGAAACTTATCCTCTAAATCCCGGGCAATTGCATCAATTTGACGGGCATAACGGAAGACGATCTTACCCTCTTTCGTAAGACCGAATGCTCCTCTTTCCCTGTTGATAAGTTTCAAGCCGACCTGAGTCTCCAGTTGTGTAACATGGTTCGAAACGCCCGGCTGCGACATGCAAAGAAGATCAGCTGCTTTTGAAAAGCTTCTAAGTTTTACGACAGTCGAGAAAACGATCAGCGAACTCAGGGAATATAGAAGCATAAGTAATAATTATACATTATAAAAACAAATGAATTGACATGTCAACGCGGCAGAATCACAATGAAAACAGAATCAGGGCACTCTGCTTGGTTCGCATTACGGCCGGTTGTGGCATTCAGGTAACGTGAGTACCGTAGGTCGGGCTCGTCGGGTTTGAAGGACCAATTCTTCTCAGGAGGATACAAATGGATCTCAGAGACTATGTAAACACATGTGAACAGGAAGGTCAGCTCAAAAGGATCAAAGCAGAAGTCGAC
>MVRP01000016.1 GCA_002067405.1 Syntrophorhabdaceae bacterium PtaU1.Bin034
GCGCCGGCCTCCATCACGGCCTTCTGGAATTCATCCCTCTCCCGGGGTCTCACATAGAAATCAACCGATCTGAGCCTCAGCATCTCTTCCCTTGTATAGCCGAAGAGATCGAGCATGGGCTGGTTACAGTCAATGAACTGGCCGTTCAGCGCATTTACGTAGATCGCGTCAGTCGATCCCTCGAACAGGTCCCTGTAGCGCCTCTCGCTCTCTCTCAAGGCCCTCTCCGCCCGTTCACGGTCTGTAATATCGAGTAGCGACAACAGGGTTTTGCTCGATCCCGGTATGAGGGCAACGGTGGCAAGGACAGTCCTCGTCTCGCCCGACCGTTTCAAAAACTGGAATTCATAATTGCTCGGCGCAGCCTTTGAATCAATCCTTCTGGTATAATGGTAGCGTGCAAGGCGTTCCACCTCGTTCGGCTGAAGGAATTCGATCCAGCTCATTTTCCCCTGGATCTCTTCCTTCGTGTACCCGGAAAGCTTCTCGAACTCCGTATTCGCCAACGACACTGTCATATCTTCTTCCGTCATTATCGTTGCGCATCCGGTTGTCTCGAAGATCGTACGGTACCTGTCTTCCGATTCCTTGATTGCCTTTTCCGCCCGTATGCGCTCGCTCACATCCCGCACGTTTACCATCACCACCTGCTCGTCGCCGTGTTTGATCAAGGTGGCAGCGACTTCGACATCCAGAACGGAACCGTCCGCTCGCTTGTACCGGCGAAGCCCGAAAACATCGTGGCCGCTCTCCAGGGTTCTCTGGATATCTGCCCTTATAGCCTTGTCCTCGGAGACGACGATATCGGCGAAGGTCAGCTTCTTGACATCCTCTTCCCTGTAGCCCAGCATTTTCAGGAACTGATCGTTCACTTCCAGTACTTTGCCGCTCCTCGGGCCTACGATCAAAATGCCGTCGGACGAGCGCTTGACAAGAGAGCGATAACGGACCTCCGATTCCCTGAGCGCCGTTTCCACCCGCTCGCGCTCGACTATTTCCTGCTTCAGCAGGCGATTGGATCTGGAAAGCTCGGCAGTCCTTTCTCTTACCCTTTGATCCAGCTCCTGCTGGGCCTTCCGAAGCTCATCCTCCGCGCGCTTGCGCTCGGTAATGTCCGAAAGCATTACGATTACTCTTCCGTCGTCGAGCAGGGTCGGTTTGAATTCTATCTCCCGCGTCTGGCCGTCTTTACGCACGAAGCTGAAAACCCACGTCACACCTTTCTGAAGAACATCCTCCTTCCATGCCTTCCGGACCTTCTCCCTGTAATGCGGCTCCGGATAGGCCTTGCGGAGGAGATCGCGGCCGGTCGGCGCGTCCTCGAGGCGGTAGCCGGTGATGTTCGTAAACTCCGGGTTGACATACACATACTTGCCGTGCCCGTCGATAAGGATCACGCCGTACGGCGCTTTTTGCAGGATGTGAAAGAAAGTCTTCCTTTCCTTCCTGAGCAGCTCCTGGGTTCTCTTGTGCTCGTGCTTGAGCGCCTCGATGCTCCGGGTCTGGGCGGTAATTACGGTTGCTCCTGATCTACTTTCCTGAGCGTTTTCCTCGGCCTTATCAATACCCGCTCTTTCCTTGGTTCCCATTCTTTCTTTCCTCTACGCCCGGAAATTTCTTTGTTTACAACATACTATACACTTTCATGGACGCCGATTGAAGCAGGAAATTACGGAGAGGCAACCGCAGGGCGCACGATTGAACTTACTGCCTATCTTATGTAAGATATAACGTCTTACTGCCTTAATATCACTTCTATGGTCAGGGTTTTCAATGTTTTCAGTCTCTAATTTGACCAAAACGTACGGGTTGCAAGTTGTATTCGACAATATCACCTTTACGGTGAACCAGGGCGAACGGATTGGCCTCGTCGGCAGGAACGGCAGCGGAAAGACCACCCTGCTGAGATTAATAGTGGGCGAGGAGGAGCCCGACTCAGGAACCATCAATACCCCTCGCAACTACTCGATCGGTTACCTGTCCCAGGTCCTTTCGTTCACGCAAGGCACCGTGCTGAAGGAGGCCTCTCTCGGGCTGAAACCGAGCGAAGACGGGACGGACCAGACTTACAGGGTCAAGAGCATTCTTCTCGGTCTCGGGATCGATCAGGCCGATTTTCACCGAGCGCCCAAAGAGCTTTCAAGCGGCTACCAGATCCGTCTCAACCTTGCGAAAGTTCTCGTTTCTGATCCCGACCTGCTGCTCCTCGACGAACCGACAAACTATCTCGATATCGTTTCCGTCCGCTGGCTCGGGCAATTCCTCCGCCAATGGAAGAATGAACTGATCGTGATCACCCATGACAGGGCCTTCATGGACAGCGTCGTTACCCACGTCATGGGCATCCATCGGTACGGCATACGAAAGATAGCGGGCTCGACCCACAAGCTTTACGAGCAGATCCTTCAGGAAGAGGAGGTGTACGAGAAAACCCGGATCAACGACGAAAGAAAGCGGCACGAACTGGAGCAGTTCATCAACAGGTTTCGCGCCCAGGCGTCACGGGCAAAAGCGGTCCAGTCAAAGATCAGGTTGCTGGAAAAGAGAAAGAGGCTGGACAAACTGGTAGAGCTGAGAAATCTTGATTTTCAGTTCCCTGCGGCGCCCTTCACCGGTAAATGGCTCATAGAGGTCCGTGACCTTGCCTTCTCTTACAATTCCGGCCCCGCCCTGATGCGACACCTCACTTTTTCCATCGGGAGACGCGACAGGATAGGGGTGATCGGGAAGAACGGCAAGGGAAAGACCACGCTTCTCACCCTTCTCGCCGGAGGTCTAGAGCCAGGCACAGGGACCATCAGCCGTTCCTCGAACGTGAAGATAGGTTACTTCGGGCAGGCGAACATTGACCGCCTGAATCTCGAAAACACCATAGAAGACGAGATTATGCGTGCCCATCCGGATTCAAGCCGGGGGGCAGCCCGGAATATGGCAGGGGTAATGCTTTTTGACGGCGACAAGGCCCTGAAGAAGATCTCCGTTTTGTCCGGGGGAGAAAAGAGCCGCGTGCTCCTCGGAAAGATGCTGGTGGAGCCGGCAAACCTGCTGCTCCTCGACGAACCGACAAACCATCTCGACATGGAATCGATCGATTCCCTCATAGAGGCGGTCGATGCATTCGAAGGCGCCGCGGTCATTGCGACGCATAGCGAGATGGTGCTCAATGCGATTGCCGAAAAATTGATTATCTTTGATGGAGGAAACACCTGGCTGTTCGAAGGCTCGTATCAGGACTTTCTCGACCGGGTGGGCTGGCAGGATGAAGAGATGATCGTCAGGCAATCGGACCGGGCAGAGGAAAAGAAATGGCAGAGAACGGAAAAGAAGGAAATCAAAAGGATGAGGGCTGAGCTTATCTCCGAGCGCTCGCGGGCGCTCTCGCCGTTGGAACGTGACATTGCCCGCATTGAAAAAAGCATTATCGAGCTGGAAGAACGGGTGCAGGCAGACAATATCGCTCTCCTGCGCGCCTCGCAGACAGGAGAGGGGAACACGATCGTCGCCCTTTCCGTCTCCATCCACGATGCGAAAAAGAAGATCGAGGAACTGTTCGAGCAATTGGAGACAGTCTCGACCGAACACGCCGTCCTGGCAAGGGAGTTCGAGATAAGGTTCGAAGAACTCGAGCAAAAGAAAAAACCTTCGGAAACATGTGCCACAAGCAGTTCAAAATACCTTTAAAGGAGTCAGCATGAGACAACTGGTGATCGGATTGGCCGTTTTGATCTTCGCAGCCGGCGTTTGCATTGCGGAGGAACCGGTATTAAAGACACAAAAAGACAAGGTAAGCTACGTCATCGGCATGTTCGTCGGCAAAGATATGAAAAACCAGGGGATCGACCTCAACAGCGATGTTTTCGTTAAAGGCTTCAGGGATGCCCTTGCCGACGCCAAACCGGCCCTTTCCGATCAGGAAGCACAGGAGGTCATGAAAACCTTCAGGACGGAGATGACCGCAAAGAAACAGGCGGAGATGAAGAAGCTCGGCGAGGAGAACAAGAAGAAATCCGAAGCATTCCTTGCGGAGAACAAGAAAAAGCCGGGTGTACAGACATTGCCGAGCGGCTTGCAGTACAAGGTGATCAAAGAAGGGACGGGGAATAAGCCGACTGCATACGATAACGTCACCGTTCATTACCGTGGCACCCTTGTTGACGGGACCGAGTTCGACAGCTCATACAAACGGAATGAACCGGCAAAATTTCCTGTTACGGGCGTCATACCGGGCTGGACCGAAGCACTGCAACTGATGAAAACAGGTTCGAAATGGCAGCTCTTCATCCCGTCCAACCTGGCGTACGGGGAAGCAGGGGCAGGAAAAGCCATTCCACCCAACGCCGCGCTTGTCTTCGACGTTGAGCTTGTGTCAATTGCCTCGGTTGATGGTCAGGCGGCGCCGAAAACGAATCAGAAGCCGGGTAAGGGGACCAAGGGCGGAAAGTAAGACCGGGAAAGACCGATCGCGATGTTCAAGGGTGAAGCCGGAACGGCCCGCCATTGACAGTGTGAAATATGGCAGATCAGGATCTTGCGAAGCTGAGGATAGAGAAGGCCCCGGTGTCGGGACGGCCGCGCCGGAGGAAGAAGCGTCTTTTGCTCGCATCAGCCGTGGCAATTCTCCTCCTGTTGGGGATCCTGTACTGGGCAGGCATCATCGCACCCGCTGTTCCGGTGCAGGTCGCCACGGTCACGCAGGTCTACCCGTCTCAGACCTTTACCCTTTTGAATGCGAGCGGCTATGTTGTTGCCCAGCGTAAATCAGCCCTTGCCTCGAAAGTGACGGGTCGCCTCATATGGCTCGGGGTCGAGGAAGGCAGCAGGGTCAAGGCAGGAGACGTCGTCGCAAAACTCGAGAGCCAGGACGTACTGGCGACGCGCGACCAGGCCCGGGCAAACCTGAACACCGCGCGCTACAACCTCGATCAGGCAAAGGCCGAACTCGCAGACGCCACACTGGCCCTCAAAAGGGCAAAGGAGTTGGTATCAAGGGGATATATTGCACGGTCCGACTATGACACGGCCGTTGCCCGGCACCGCAAGGCCGTGGCGGCGGTCGAGGCAGGCCAGGCCACGGTAAAGGCGAACACCGCCGCTCTGGAGGGGGCCGAGGTATCTCTAGAGTATACCTTTATCAGGGCGCCTTTCAACGCTGTTGTACTCACGAAAAACGCCGATGTGGGAGACATAGTCACCCCGATCGGGGCAGCAGCCAACGCCAAGTCGGCGGTGGTGACCATTGCGGATATGGGTTCGCTGAAAGTCGAAGCCGACGTCGCGGAGTCGAACCTGAGCCGGGTGCAGGTCGGGCAGCCGTCCGAGATCCAGTTGGATGCCCTCCCCGGCACCCGGTTTCCCGGAAAAGTCCATATGATCGTTCCGACTGCCGACCGCACAAAGGCGACGGTGCTGGTCAAGGTCGGGTTTCTCGAAATGGACCCTCGAATACTGCCCGAGATGAGCGCGAAGGTTGCTTTTCTTTCCCGGCCCCCAACCGGAGCGGAAAGAACCCCGAAGACAGCGGTAAATAAGACCGCAATAGTAAGCAGGAATGGCAACACCGTAGCCTTCGTGATAAAGGAAGACAAGGTATTCCAGACGCCGGTCACCCCGGGAGAGGAGATGGGCGACATGGTGGAGGTCCGCCGGGGGTTGAGCGCGGGCCAAAAGGTCGTCGTAACGCCTCCGTCAGGGCTCAGGAGCGGATCAAAAATAAAAGCGGTGGAAAAGTAAAGGTGGAAAGGACGGCAATGGTAGAAGTGCAGGAGGTGAGCAAATCCTACCGGAGAGGCGATACCCTTGTTCCTGTGCTTCGGGACATATCCCTCACGATCAACGAAGGCGATTTTCTTGCGCTCATGGGACCATCGGGCTCAGGCAAGTCAACGCTCCTCAACCTCATTGCAGGGATTGACAAAGCCGATTCCGGCACGATAACGGTGGGGGGTGTCGACATCACTTCTCTTGGTGAAACCGACCTTGCAGCCTGGCGGGCAAATAATGTCGGATTCATCTTTCAGTTCTACAACCTTATTCCCGTGCTTACCGCCTTTGAGAACGTGGAGCTTCCTCTCCTGCTCACCGGTCTGTCGGCGGCCGAAAGGCGGGAGCATGTGGAGCTTGCCCTTTCGGTCGTGAACCTTGCCGACCGTATGGATCATCGTCCGGCTCAACTTTCGGGTGGCGAGCAACAACGCGTGGCTATCGCGCGGGCCATTGTGACCGATCCCGAAATCCTTGTGGCGGATGAGCCTACTGGCGACCTCGACCGCGTGTCGGCCGAGGAAGTGCTGCAACTTATGGACAACCTCAACACAAAATCGGGAAAAACCGTTATCATGGTTACCCACGATCCCAAGGCTGCTGAAAAGGCCCACTTGATCAGGCACCTCGAAAAGGGTGTGCTGAGAACGACACCCTGAAAAGGTGGCCGGAGATGTTTCTCCTCAAGCTGATCTTTAAGAATGCCTTCCGCCACAGGCTGAGGGCCTGGCTGACCATCCTGAGCATCACCACAGCCATTCTCGCATTCGGTCTTCTCCGGACGGTCATCAGTGCCTGGTATGTGGGGGTCGAAGCAGCGTCCGCAAATCGTCTTGTCACGAGAAACGCCGTATCGTTCATCTTTCCCCTGCCCCTCTCGTATAACGAAAAGATCAGGGCCATACCGGGCGTCAGGCAGGTGACCTATGCGACGTGGTTTGGCGGCGTCTATATCGACGAAAAGAACTTCTTTCCCAGTTTTGCAGGAGAATTCAGGACATACCTTGCCCTCTATCCTGAATATGTGATTCCTCCCGATCAACTGGAAGCCCTCCTTCGCGACCGGAAAGGCTTTGCAGCGGGACGAAAGCTTGTTAACCGGTTCGGGTGGAAGATTGGTGACAACGTTGTCCTCAAAGGAACCATTTTCCCGGGAAATTGGGAATTCGTCCTCCGCGCGGTCTATCGCGGCAGAACAGACAATGTCGACGAGACAATGTTTCTCTTCCACTGGGACTACCTGAATGAGAAGTTGAAACAGACCTCGCCATCGAGGGCCGATCAGGTCGGCTTTTACCTGATCGGCGTCGAGCGGCCGGAGAGCGCCGCCGATACCGCCGCTGCCATCGATAATACCTTCAAGAATTCTTTTGCCGAGACCCTGACAGAGACCGAAAAGGCGTTCAATATGTCGTTCATTTCCATGTCGGAGGCCATAATTATGGTGATCCGGCTTGTCTCTCTCGCGGTGATCATCATAATTATGGCTGTTGCGGCCAACACGATGTCCATGACGGTACGCGAAAGGATCGGGGAATTTGCCGTCCTCAAGACGCTTGGCTTCGGGGCCTGGCGCATAACGGCGCTTATTCTGGGCGAGTCCCTCGTGATCACCCTGCTCGGCGCCTTATTCGGCATACTTTTCACCTTCCCTGCAGCTCAAGCGTTTGGAAACGCGTTGAGCATGTATTTCCCCGTTTTCAGGGTCTCTGCCGACACCATCTATCTCGATGCAGCGGCAGGCTTTTCAGTGGGTTTTGTTGCGGCCATAATCCCTTCGTGGCGGGCGGTCAGGATAAGGATCGCGGACGGTTTGAGGAGGATCGGTTAGTGAAGATCCCGCTCTCTTATAGTGTCAGGAACCTCTGGGCAAGGAGGCTGACGACCGTGCTCACTGCCTCCGGCATGGCCCTCGTCGTCTTCGTCTTCACCACTATCCTGATGCTCGCCCAAGGTCTCCAGAAAACGCTTGTGGAAACGGGTTCTCCGGATAATGTGCTGGTTATCAGAAAGGGCTCGGGCACGGAGGTGCAGAGCAGCATCGAACGGTTGCAGGCATCGATCGTCGAGACAGATCCTCAGGTGGCTGTCGGAGCGGATGGGAACCCCCTTCTGGCCAAGGAACTCCTTGTTCTGATCACACTGCCCAAACGAGGGACCACCAAGCAGTCGAATGTCACGGTCAGGGGCATCGGAACGAGTTCAATGGCTTTGCGGCCTCAGGTAAAACTTACCAATGGACGCTTGCCGAGGAGTGGCTCCCTTGAGGTGATAGCAGGCTCAAGCGTGGCAGAGCGCTTTACCGGCGGGGGACTCGGAGAGACGTTGCGCTTCGGCATGAATACCTGGACGATAGTAGGGGTTTTCGATGCGGGCAACACCGCCTTCAGCTCGGAAGTATGGGGAGATGTCGATCAGCTCATGCAGGCGTTCCGCCGTCCCGTCTACTCATCGGTTATTTTCAAGCTCCGCGACCCTGCTCAATTCGATGCGGTAAAGAAGCGGATCGAAGGTGATCCGCGCCTCACCCTTGAGGCCAAGCGTGAAACTCGCTACTACCTCGAACAATCGGAGATGATGGCCATGTTCCTCCGCATCCTCGGCATCTCCCTGACCCTCATCTTCTCATTCGGTGCAGTAATCGGAGCAATGATCACCATGTACTCGGCGGTAGCAAGCAGGACAGCCGAGATTGGGACGCTCCGCGCCCTCGGATTTCAAAGGACCAGTATCCTCGGCGCTTTTCTCTTTGAGGCTCTTTTCCTCGGATTGATAGGAGGCCTCACAGGCCTTCTCTTTGCGTCTCTTATGCAGTTTCTCACCATTTCCACCGTCAATTTTCAGACTTTCTCGGAGCTCGCTTTTACTTTTGCCCTCACCCCGGGGATCGCTTTCTCAAGCCTTCTTTTTGCATTGATCATGGGCTTTGTCGGAGGCCTTCTTCCTGCGGTACGGGCTGCCAGAATGAGTATTGTCGACGCCCTGAGGGCAGCATAGAACGTTCGGCAAAGACATCGTTATGTTCACATGGCTGAACATACTGGAGTTCCCGGGAATCCCCATCGGGCGCATGCATTTTTACCGGTTCATGAGTGCCGCCAAAGAACCTCGTGCGCATGTGATTTTGCCTGTTCACCCTTCATTGTAGCACTGATGCTCGCAAAACCATGTGCCTTTGCGCATGGCCATATTTTTCCCCAGTCTTTTCGCCGGAAAAAAATCCCATAGCATGTGATTTTTTTCCTTTTGCGGTATTGACAAGGTCGGTCCAGTATGATAAACCAATGCATACAAAACAACAAAGCTGGGCGGGGGGGGCAATGGATACCATTAATCTAACAAACAGCACAGATGCGAGCTTCATCGACCAGGTGAAGAAGGAGAGTGGAGAAGATCCTTTTCTCTGCTATCAATGTGGTAACTGTACCGCCGGTTGCCCCTATACCGAGTTTTTTGATTACCCTGTAAGTCAGATCATGCGGCTCGTGCAAATGGGGCAGAAAGACACGGTCCTTAATTCGAAGGCCATATGGTTATGCGCCACCTGCGAGACATGCACTACCAGGTGTCCTTGTGAGGTTGATGTAGCCCACATAATGGACACCCTTCGCAACATCGCATATCGGGAAAAAAGGTATACGGAGAAGGACATCAAAACCTTCTACGAGTCGTTCCTCACGTCCCTCAAGAACCACGGAAGGATTTTCGAGCTTGAGATCCTTATGAGGTACAACATGACATCCGGACATTTGTTCGCCGATGCAGACCTTGGGCCGAAGGTAATGTCCAAGGGACTCATTAGTTTCACTGCCAAGAACATCAAGGGTAAGAACGAGATTGCCAGGATTTTCACGAAGTTTGCAGAGAAGAGAAGATAATATGGCTGAAAAGAGAGAATACGCATACTATGCCGGTTGTTCCCTGGAAGGTACCGCAGCTGCTTATGACGCATCGATCAAACTGGTGATGAAAAGCCTGGGCGTCGAGCTTACCGAGCCGCACGACTGGAGTTGCTGCGGGTCGACACCTGCCCATGCGGTCGATCATCATCTTGCTGCTGCCCTCGCTGCCCGTAACCTTTCAATTGTCGAGAAGATGGGCGCGTCCACCCTTGCCACACCCTGCCCCTCGTGTCTTTCCGCCTTCAAGACCACCCAGGCAAGGATGGCGAAGAATAAGGTTTTCAAGGACGAGGTGAACGAGCTTCTCGACGAACCGTACAACTGTACGGTCGACGCCAAGTCCGCGCTTCAGCTTATGTATGAAGACATAGGGCTCGAAGAGATGGCAAAGCCGGCGACCATGGAATTGCCGGACATGAAGATCGCGCCCTATTACGGCTGCATACTGAACCGTCCGCCCAAGATCGCGAACTTCGACGATCCGGAAAACCCTGTGGCAATGGATAAGGTCTTAACCGCAGTCGGGACAAATGTAGTGGATTTTGCCTTCAAACTGGAATGCTGCGGGGCCGCTTTCGGTGTACCGAAAAAAGAAACGGTTCTTCGCCTTACCGCCAAAGTCCTCGATATGGCAATCGATGCGGGTGCAAACTGTGTTGCAGTGGCGTGCCCCCTCTGTCAGCAGAACCTTGACCTGCGACAGGGCCAGGTAAATGCGGCACTCGGAAAGTCATTCAGCATCCCAGTTCTTTATTTCTCTCAGATCATTGGCTTGACATACGGCTACTCCCCAAAGGAGCTTGGCATAGATAAGAACATTGTAAGCGCCGACGCGCTGATCAGATCCCGCAGGCCGATCCAGAAGGCGGCTGAAGGAAATGCCAGTGAAAAAGGCAAGGCAGCGGCAAAGGAGACCAAGTAAATGAGAGTCGGTGTATTTATCTGCCACTGTGGAAGCAACATCGCCGGAACCATTGACGTCGCAAAGGTAGCCGAAGAAACGAGGAAGTTGCCGGGCGTCGTCTATGCAACCACCTATATGTATACCTGCTCGGAACCGGGGCAGGAAGAGATCAAGCAGGCCATACAGCGCGAAGGGCTCAACCGCGTCGTGGTCGCCGCTTGTTCGCCCCGCATGCACGAGCTCACCTTCCGACGGACTGTTGAGAAAGCAGGCTTGAACAAGTATTTCTTCGAACAGGCAAACATCAGGGAGCACATATCCTGGATAGGACAGGACAAAGAAGCCAACACAAAAAAGGCGATAGAGGCCGTCCGTATGTCCGTTGCAAAGGTCATGCAGGACAAGCCCCTCTTCTCCTCCTCCTTCAAGGTCAATAAAAGGGTGCTCGTCATTGGCGCGGGTGTTGCGGGCATGCAAGCAGCGCTCGACTGTGCCGATGGCGGACTCGAAACGGTGGTCGTCGAGAAGAGCCCGAGCGTCGGCGGTATGATGTCCCGCCTCGACAAGACCTTCCCCACCATAGACTGTTCCATCTGTATCCTCGGTCCCAAGATGGTCGATGTGGCCCAGCACGAAAAGATAAAGCTCCATGCCTTTTCCGAAATAGAGGATATCAAGGGCTACGTAGGTAACTACCAGGTTAAGATCCGCAAGAAGGCAACTTACGTGGATTGGACGAAGTGCACGGGCTGTGGCGAGTGCATGGAGAAATG
This sequence comes from Syntrophorhabdaceae bacterium PtaU1.Bin034, assembly GCA_002067405.1. The sequence goes on from MVRP01000016.1 coordinate 11,340, forward strand.
CCCGAGCAAGAATGCCTATGACCACTTCAATTTCGGCGTTGCCCCTACAAAGGCGATAAACATCCCCTTCCCACAGGCGATACCGAAAAAAGCAAAGATAGATCCGCAGTATTGCCGCCAGTTCACCAAGGGCAAATGCGGCGTGTGCTCAAAAATCTGCAAGACCAACGCGATCAACTACGAGATGCAGGACGAGATCGTCACGGAAGAAGTCGGAGCCATTGTGGTCGCATCCGGTTACGGCCTTCTAGATGTGCAGAATCTCCCCGAATACGGCGGAGGTCGTTATCCTGATGTTATCACCGGCATCCAGTACGAACGCCTGCTCAATGCCTCAGGTCCCACATCAGGCCATATAATAAGACCGTCCGACCACGCGGAACCGAAGACAGTTGTCTTCGTCTCGTGTGCCGGCTCCCGTGACAAATCGTGCGGAGTTCCTTACTGTTCCAACTTCTGCTGTATGTATCTCGCCAAGCAGGCGATCCTCACCAAGGACCACATCCCCGATTCCCAGTCGTACATCTTTTACATGGACATCCGCTCGCCCGGTAAAGGGTACGACGAGTTCACCAGGCGTGCCCAGGAAGAATACGGGGTAAGATATGTGAGAGGGCGTGTTTCCCGCATTTATCCGAAAGGGAACAAGGTGGTAGTAAAGGGCGCCGATACGCTCCTCGGAACCCAGGTGGAAGTCGAGGCTGATCTCGTGGTGCTCGCCAACGCAGTGACCTGCGCACCCGGCGCGCCGCAACTGGCCGAGAAACTTCACATCTCTTACGACACGAACGGATTCTACGTAGAAAGCCACCCGAAGCTCAGGCCCGTAGAGACCAATACCGCAGGCGTGTTCCTTGCGGGGGCTGCCCAGGGACCCAAAGACATACCGGCGTCGGTCGGCCAGGGAAGCGCCGCAGCCGCGAAGGTCCTTTCCCTTCTCTCGAAGGATATGCTTGAGTCTGATCCCGCAATCGCGAGGGTCAATACAAACGTATGCGTGGGCTGCCTCAAGTGCGTGAAGACGTGTCCATTCCAGGCAATCAAAGACGAGGAGTTGCGCGGCGGAAAAGTTGTCGCGAAAGTCATAGAGACGGTATGCGCAGGATGCGGTGTCTGTACGTCCACGTGTCCCTGCGGAGCCATACAGCTTCAGCATTTTACCGATAACCAGCTCCTTGCGGAGGTCAATACCTTATGTCGGATGTAGGCAAAGAACTTAGAATCGTAGGCTTTCTCTGTAACTGGTGCTCATACGGCGGAGCGGATACTGCGGGTGTGGCCCGCTTCAAGCAGCCGACCGATCTGCGCATCGTCAGGGTTCCGTGCTCGGGGAGGGTCGATCCCCTCTTTGTAGCCAAAGCGCTGGTAAACGGCGCGGACGGCGTGCTCGTTTCCGGCTGCCATCCCCGCGATTGTCACTATTCGGACGGGAACTTCTATGCCCGCAGAAGGCTTGAAATGCTCAAACGGTTCCTTCCCTTTATAGGCATTGACACCAAGAGATTCCATTATACATGGATTTCTGCATCGGAAGGCCAGAGGTGGCAGAAGACGGTAACCGATTTTACCAATCAGGTCCACGAGCTTGGCCCAATCAACAAGGCAAAAGAGGAGAACCCCAGTTGAACGCTGAAAAACTGAAGAAGGCGGTGTCCGAGGTTCTGTCGTCAGTCGATGATGTCATCGGCTACAAAGAGGGATTCGACGCCCTCCACGCGGAGCCTTGCTTTATTAACAAACCCGAGCAGGTTGACCAGCTCATTCTCAGCCCGCTGTGCGAGTACAACCTCGCTTCGTACCTCCCGTCGCGGAAGCAGAAAAAGACTGCGGTCGTGGTGAAGGGCTGCGACAGCAGGACAGTGATACAGCTCCTGCAGGAAGGGCTCATCAACAGGGAAAATGTGGTCATTATCGGCGTGCCCTGCAAAGGCATCGCAAGCACCAAGAAGGTGATGCGGGCAGTCGATTATCAGCCGATTCAATCTGTTGCGGTCAACGGCGATTCTATTACGGTCAAGACGGCAAAGGGCGAGAAGAAACTCGCTATCGCCGATGTTTCGCCGAATAAGTGCAAAACCTGCCAGTACCCTACGCCGCTCATCTACGATGTGCTCGTCGGTGATGCTATTCAGTCGGACAAGTCGCCGGACAGCGTGTACGATGATATTCGCGAGCTGGAAGGCAAGTCCCTTGAAGAGCGGAAGGCATACTGGGAGAAAGAGATCAGTAAGTGCATACGTTGCTACGCGTGCCGGAACGCGTGTCCCATGTGTGTGTGCCAGGATTCCTGCATTGCAGAGACGCGCGACCCGCACTGGATCACTCAGGAGTCGAACCCGACCGAAAAGATGATGTTTCATGTGATACACGCCCTCCACCTGGCTGGCCGTTGTACAGAATGCGGCGAGTGTGAGCGCGCCTGCCCCATGGACATCCCCCTCGGCAAGCTCAAGAAGAAGATTAACATGGACATGAAGGAACTTTTTGACTATATACCGGGCACCAATCCGGAAGATAAACCGCCTCTGTTCACCTTTAACGTGGAAGAGGAAAAGATAGAGGAGCACAAGCTGTCATGAAAGAGGCCGGCTATATTTCCAAAGATGCTTGGAAACCCTTCGTCGACTCCCTCGCGAAGCGGTATCAGGTGTACGCGCCGTGCAAAGAGGGAGACACCGTTACCTTCCAGCAGCTCACCGGGGATAAAGCGGTCTGTCTCGAACGACCGGCCCATGGCGCCCCGAAGGCGGCCATTTTCCCTCAAAGCCACGTTCTCTTCGGGTTTGCCTTCAAGAAAGACCCGAACGAGCCACAAAAAATGGATGTGGAACTTACGGCAAAGACAGAGGCTCCAGAAACCGTGATCCTCTGTGCCCGGCCTTGCGATGCAAAAGGCTTCACGGTTCTTGACCCGGTTTACAAGCCCGACCCATACTACAATGAACGGCGGGCCAAGACGACCATCATCAGTCTTGCCTGCACGAATGCGTATGCGGGGTGCTTTTGTACATCCGTCGATGGGGGTCCTGCAGATAAAGCGGGTTCGGATGTGCTCATCACCGAGCTCGATAACGGGTATTATATCGAAGCCGTGACAGAGAAAGGAAAGGCGGCCCTTAAAGACGTGAACCTCCAGGATGGGGCCCAATACAAAGAGCAGGCAGAAAAGAAGCAGCGAGAGGCTTACGGCCAGGTCAAGAAGGCATTTGAAGGCGGCAAGGGCGTGAAGATCGCTCAGGAGACCTTTCAGTCAGACCAATTCTGGCAGGATGTATCTGCAAAGTGCCTTAGCTGCGGGGCCTGCACCTACATGTGCCCTACCTGCTACTGCTTCAACATTACCGACGAGACCAGGATCAATACGGGAGAACGTATCAGGAGCTGGGATTCCTGCATGTTCCCTCACTTCACGCTTGAAGCGAGCGGGCATAATCCGCGGGGAATCAAATTTCAAAGACTGAAACAGAGGGTAGGACATAAATTCGTGTATTATCCCGAGAAGTATGGCGAATTGGCCTGCACAGGCTGCGGCCGCTGCATCCGCCATTGCCCGGTAGCAGTAGAGATCAGCAAGATTGTGGCGTTACTGGCAGACAATGCGGGCAAAACCGCCAAGGGCGCTGAGAAGGAGTGATGCATGCAGACGAACAATAACCCCTATCTTCCAGAACTGGCCACAATCAACGAGATCATCGTGGAAACGCCGAATATAAAGACCTTCAGGGTCACCCTCAACAACCAGGAGAAGATGAAAAACTTCACGTTTCAGCCTGGTCAGGTGGGGCAGCTCTCCGTCTTTGGAGTGGGCGAATCAACGTTCGTTATCAACTCCCCTCCTACCCGGATGGATTATTTGCAGTTCAGCGTTATGAAAGCCGGCGAAGTAACGGCAGCCATTCACGAGCTTGCCGTTGGCGACACCATCGGAGTGCGTGCCCCGCTCGGCAACTCGTTCCCCTACGAATCAATGAAGGGGAAGAAAATACTTTTTATCGGCGGTGGTATAGGACTTGCGCCGCTGCGCACCCTTATTCTCTTCATGCTCGACAACCGTGCGGATTATAGCGATATTACGATTATTTACGGTTCCCGAAGCGCAGCGGACCTTTGTTATAAAGATGAGTTAAAGGAATGGGGCGAAAGGAAGGACGTGGAATTGATCCTTACCGTAGACGCCAACTCACCCGGTGCCCCTATCCGCGAGGGCTTTGTGCCGACGGTGTTGAATGAAGTGGCGCCGAAGCCCGATGATACTATTGCGATCACCTGCGGCCCGCCGATCATGATCAAATTTGTATTGCAGAATCTTGCAAAACTGGGGTTTGCGGACGAGCAGGTGATCACCACGCTGGAAGCCAGGATGAAGTGCGGCATCGGTATTTGCGGACGATGCAACATAGGTTCGCATTTCATATGCAAAGACGGTCCGGTTTTCTCACTGGCACAGCTCAAGGCGCTTAATTTCGAAATCTAGAAAATTCAACAGAATGAGCGATAAAGGCCGGGAGTCTCTCAACTCCCGGCCTTTTTTAAGTTTGCGCCTCGCTACGGGCAGCCCGGATGATCGAGGGCTACACGAACGTGATCTTCGGCGCTTTCCTTCTGGGAAGGCGATGATGCCTCATTGCGGGGTATCCCAGCATCATAGGATAGTAGTATGGGTGCTCCCCGGGTATGCCGACTTCCTCCCTGAGAGGCGACGAGGTGACGAGCGCCCCCTCAAGCAGCCCGGCCCAGCAGGTGCCGAGGCCCATGGTGGGCGCGAGGAGGTCCAGGTAGGACATGGCGAGGACTAAATCCACAAGGCCGAAAGCGGCCTCTTTTGGGGCCGATGCCACTATCAGCACGGGTGCGTCCCTCAAAATAGAGTCATGGCCCGACTCCCAGGCGGTGATCAGTCTCGGCAGGTACGGGCGGGCTTCGGCCACGGAAGGATCATTTGTCACGAGCTCGCGCACCCATTCGATGGCGAGGGCGGCAATCCTGCGTATCCTGGATCGGTCTGTATGGATCAGCCATTCCACGGTCTGACTGTTGCCTGCCGTGGGTGCGTAGCGGGCTACCTCGATAAGCCGCGTCACCTTCTCCTTTTCCACAGGTTTGTCCCTGAAGAGGCGTACGGAACGGCGGGACCTGAGGAATTCACCGCCTGTGCCTCGTCGATAACGAGTTTGTCGACAACAGGAGAAGTGAGTTCGAAAGGAATGCGTTCGTGGCTGAGTGCGCCCTCGGAACAAACCGTCACGCAGTGGCCGCACGAGATGCAGATACGCTCACCACCGGGGATCATTTTAGGGAAGGGGCTGTCCTCCGAAGACGCGAGGATGCCCAGCGAGCACTCCCGCACACAGATACCGTCCTTTTTGCATTTACTCTCGTCAATCCTGATGAGCTCCATCGTCTTCACCTCCGCAGTTCCTTTTGTCTCTGTTATGGTACCATTTATCTGGCGCATTTGAAACGCTCGTCTCGCTCCGGTTTTCTGCCCTCATCAACCGATTTCTCTTATTATCTCTCAAAAAGGGATTGATGCAATGGGATTCTTCACGAAATTGCTCTTGTCTCCGCTTCCTACTTCTGGTGCGCATCTTCCCTTGTTTTTACGCGTTTTCTGTGGTACTCTGCTCTACGAAATGGCGAAGCGAACAAGATCCTTCCCTCTGTTTTTGTCGGTTTTTGTCCTCTTATGCTCGCTCTGTTCACCTGCATGGGCGGCTGGGCAGAAGGTATCGATCTCTCTCGGGGTCCTTCCCGTCATCGATACCCTCCCCCTCATCGTCGGTGCGGAAAAAGGCTATTTCGAACAGCACGGGTTTTCGGTAAAGCTGGTCAATTTCTCAAGCGCGCTCGAACGCGATGTGGCGCTGCAGAGCGGCAGGATCGACGCCTATTTCGGCGATCTTCTCAATACCCTGCTCCTGATTAATTCAGGCCAGCGCCTGTCCATTGTAACCACCGTCTTTCACACGGACCATAATCAACGCATGTTCGCCCTCCTCGCCTCGCCCAAGTCGGGGATTATGAGCGTGAAGCAGGTCGAGGGGCAGCAGGTCGCGATTTCCAAGGCCTCGGTCATCGAGTATGTGCTCGACAGGATAGCGACGCAGTCAGGGGTGCGTCAGGACAAGATCAAGAAAGCGGATATCAGGGCCATTCCCATACGCTATCAAATGCTTATGGCAGACAAGATCAAACTGGCGCTTTTGCCTGAGCCGCTTGCGGCGAAAGCCGAGCTGGAAGGGGCAAAGGTCCTGGCCGACGACAGGATGCTCGATACGACCCTTACTGTGGTGGCCCTCAAGACAGAGCTTTTGCAGAACCATCCGGGTCTTTCCGCCAGCTTCATCGCTGCTTACGGCAAAGCTGTCCAGGCCATAAACACCAATCCTGATGCCTTCAAGGATCTTCTCGCCGAGCGGACACAGCTCCCTGCTTCGCTGAAGGGCCGTTTCAAAGTACCGTCGTTCCCCAATCCCGAGAAGCCGCGCAAGAAAGACATCAAGTTCGTTGAAGACTGGCTTTTGGAGAGAGGTCTGATGTCCAAACCGAAACCATATGAGACGGTCGTCGCCCCCTGACCCTGACATCGGGCCGCTGCTGCCGAGGTGAGGCTTGGTTGAAGTAGACAGGCTGCACAAAAGCTTTCAGGAAGAGGCTCCTCCTGTCCTAAAGGATGTTACCTTCTCGGTGCCTAAATCGGGCTCCTTGGCCATCGTTGGCCCCTCGGGATGCGGCAAGACAACCCTGCTCTACATTCTGTCAGGTCTTCTGGCTCCCAGCTCCGGCTCCGTGAGGGTCAATGACTGGAAGGCAACAAAACCCTCCGGTAAGACGGGGTTCATTCTGCAGGACTTCGGCCTTCTCCCCTGGAGAACGGTGTGGGAGAACATTTGCCTGGGCATGAAGATTCAGGGCATGGACAAAACGACGCGGACCGCGAAGGCGGAGCGTGTCCTGGGCGAGCTCGGCCTTCTGGCGCATAAGGACCGCTTTCCAGGCAGCCTGAGCGGCGGCGAAAAGCAACGAATCGCCATCGGCCGTGCCCTCGCTACCGATCCCGAGCTTCTTCTGATGGACGAACCCTTCTCTTCTCTCGATGCACTCACCCGGGAAACCCTTCAGAACACCCTTGCCGACATCTGGATAAGACAGGGCCTGACGATGGTCCTGGTCACCCATAGCATCGAGGAGGCTGTTTTTCTGGGCCAAACCATTATGGTCATGAGCAGCCGCCCGGGATCGGTAAAGGCAATTGTCGAAAACAGGAATGCGGGTCTGGCGGGATTTCGCGACGATGAATCCTTTTACCGCACCTGCAAGCAGGTACGAAGGCTTCTGGAGAGTTGATGGATATCTCATCGGACAAGGAACGCAAAGCGAGATCAAGAACGGTAAGGCCGGGGATCGTCAATTATCTTCTTTGCCTGGGCATCCTGGTCCTCTTGTGGAAGCTGGCCGCCTCTGCCCTGAGCGCGCCTTTTCTCCTCGCCCCGGAAGATGTTCTCCTGAACTTTGCCCGTGCATGCGCGACAGCTGATTTTTGGGAGCACTTCCTGGTCAGCACCTATCGGGTCGTTGCAGGCATTTTTCTCGGATGGTCCCTTGCCTTTCCCGTAGGAGTGATGATGGGGTACGGCAAAAGGCTTGACAGTGTTTTTGCCCCTCTCGTGTTCATCACGTACCCAATTCCAAAGATCGTCCTGCTTCCCATCATCCTTCTGATTTTCGGGCTCGGCGATCTTTCCAAGATCGTCCTCATCACAAGCATTCTCTTTTTTCAGGTCCTGGTCGCAACCAGGGACGGCGTGAAGGCCATCGACGAAAAGCATTATGACTCGCTCAAATCCCTCGGTGCAGATAACCGGGTGATGTTGAGGGAGATCGCCTTTCCGGCGGCCCTTCCCCACAGTTTCACCGCCCTTCGCATCGGCATCGGCACAGCCATATCCGTGCTCTTTTTCGTCGAATCTTTCGCCACGACCAACGGCCTCGGTTATCTGATCATGGATGCGTGGGCACGCGTGGACTATAACCAGCTCTTTACGGGAATCGTCGGCATGGGCGCGCTCGGAATAGTGCTCTATGAAGCCCTCAACGTTATCGAGCCCCGGATTTGCGCATGGAAGTACGCCGAAAGAACCGAGACCCCGGAAGATGTGGTATCGGACGCCATCGCCAAGGTGAGATTCAGGACCATGATGTACGGCCGGATGATCAAGTTTGAGCACACCGTCTTCGCCCTGCCCTTCGCCCTTGCCGCACTTCTCCTCGCCATGCGGCAATCAGCCGTGGCATTCAGCCAGTTTTTCTGGATTATCATGGCCATGGTGGGCGCGAGATCGGCTGCCATGGGCTTCAACCGCCTTGTCGATGCCCGGATTGATGCGAGAAATCCCCGGACGGCAGACAGGGAACTCCCGTCGGGCCGGATGACCGTGAAAGAGACGAAGATCTTCATCGCGGTATCAAGCCTTCTTTTCATACTCTCGTCCCTCTTCATCTCGTACACCTGTTTTTGGTGTTCTTTTGTCGTCCTCGCATTCCTGTTCGGCTATTCCTATACCAAGCGGTTTACCTGGCTGTCCCATCTCGCTCTGGGGACCGCCATCGGCCTTGCCCCTCTCGGTGTCTGGGTGGCCATTACCAATAGCCTTTCCCTGAGGATTGTCATCCTTTCCATTGCCCTCTGCACCTACATCGCTGGTTTTGACATTCTCTACGCGTGCCAGGACATGGAATTCGACCGGAAGGAAGGGCTCTGCTCGATGCCGGCAAAGTTCGGGGCGAGAAAGGCAATGCACGTTTCCCGCCTTCTCCATGTAGTCGCGTTCGTCTCTCTCCTTTCTCTTTTCCGGCTATTCGGTCTGACACCGGTGTATCTGGGTTTTGTACTCGCCATCGGTGTGCTGCTCGTTATCGAACACCGATTGGTCAGTCCCGCTGATCTCTCCCGGATCAATATGGCGTTCTACAGGATCAACAGCGTTATATCGATCCTTCTATTCGCAGCGCTCCTCATGGAAGAGCTGCTCAGGCGACTTGCATGAGAGGCGAAGCGGAAAGGTGAAAAGATCCTACGGAAATCTGAGAGACTTCATTCAGGCGCTTGAGGCTGAAGGCGAGCTGCTGAGGATCAAGGAGAAAGTCTCTCCAATCCTTGAGATAACGGAAATCACGGACCGGGCCTCAAAGAGTCCGGAAGGAGGCAAGGCGCTTCTTTTCGAGCAGGTTGAAGGCTCATCCATGCCTGTACTCACAAACGCCTTCGGAAGCACAAAACGGATCTCCATGGCCCTGGGGGTCGACGACCTGGATGAGATCGACGGACGGCTCACGGAGATCCTCCACATGGCCCCGCCTCAGAGCCTGGGAGACAAGATTAACCTCCTCAGGAACGCCCTCGGCTGGTCCCGGTTCCTGCCCAGAATAACCAAAGATTCCCACCCGCCCTGTCAGGAAGTGATCCTCAAGGGAAATGATGTCGACTTGAGCCACATTCCTATCCTGCAATGCTGGCCCAAGGACGGCGGAAGGTTCGTCACCCTTCCTCTCGTTTTCTCCAGGAGCCTGCGGGGGCAGAGGAATGCAGGCATGTACCGCCTCCAGGTTTTCGACCGGAACACCATGGGCATGCACTGGCACATCCACAAGGATGGTGCGCAGTATTTTCACGAACATGGCCGGGCCGGAAAAAGGATGGAGGTGGCAGTCGCCATTGGAACGGATCCGGCGGTGACCTACGCAGCGACAGCACCCATGCCCTTCGGCATCGATGAAATGCTGCTCGCCGGCTTCATCAGACAGGCGCCGGTGAAACTGGTGAAAGGGGTGACCGTTGACATCGAGGTGCCCGCAGAGGCGGAGATCGTGCTCGAAGGCTACGTAGACCACGGCGAGGAGCGCTTGGAAGGACCTTTCGGCGACCATACCGGCTTTTACTCGGCAGCCGACAACTATCCCGTCTTTCATGTCACTGCCATAACCCATAGAAAGGATGCGGTCTACAGCACCACCATCGTAGGCCGGCCGCCCATGGAGGACTGCTACCTCGCAAAGGCCACGGAGAGAATCTTCCTGCCGCTCCTGCGGACCGTTCTTCCTGAAGTGGTCGACTACCGGATGCCCTGGGAAGGGGTATTTCACAACCTGACCCTCGTCTCCATCGACAAGCGCTATCCCGGCCAGGCGAGCAAGGTCATGCACGGTCTCTGGGGCTCGGGGCAGATGAGCTTCTGTAAGGCAATTTTCGTGTTTGATGCAACCGTCGACCTTTCCAAAGGGAGGGACATAGCTGCGAGGATTCTGAACACGGTTGATCTACGTTCCGATATTCTCATATCCAGAGGCATCCTCGACGTGCTCGATCATGCATCGCCGGCACCCCTTTTTGGCGGCAAAATAGGCGTAAACCTGACGACCGGGATGGGCGGGGAAGGCGAGAGACACACGGCGAGCGGTGGCGAACGCGGGCCGCAAACAATGCCCTCTCCGGACCGGCTGGCGGCTGCCCTCCGGGATGCGAACAAGGCTTTCCTCGATTGCCGTCTCCTTTTCCAGGATGCGGCACACCCTGTGATTCTTATGCGGATCGCCGGCAGGGAAAGGATCGAAGAGCTCATTCGCCTGCTTCTTTCCTCGGATCTTCTGCCGGCCCGGGCGATCGTAGTCTTCTTTGACAGGGCGGTAAATCTCAACGATGAGGCAGGAATGCTGTGGAGGGCATGCGCCAACGTGGACCCTGCCCGGGACTTTTCCCTCGGCGGTGATCGCCTCGTTATAGACGCCACTTCAAAGAAGGAACTGGCGGACGCACGAGCCTGGCCCGAGGAGATCAGGATGAGCAGGGACATTTGTCGAAAAGTGACGGAGAAAGCGGCAAAGCTCGGCATTGCCGATCTGACCGAACTGGAGGAATCTTGCTATGAATAGGCTTTCCTTTTCGGAGAAGCAAGGGCTTTTTGAGGTTTTGGCGCAGGTGGACCAGGCAGGAGAGGATATACTGGTCTTGCTTACCGGAGGACGGGCGCATATTGGGGCCGTGGCAATAGCCCAGCCGAGGCCGAGCTTGAGGGACCCCCAACAGATAAGCAGCACGGGCTCGGTATTCACCCTGCTCGGGCACAAGGAAGACGCTGTTGCCAAGAATATGGCTGAAGGACTATCTGCCGGGCTAAATCGCAATGTGGTGGTTGTGGCAGGCATTCACTGGGACAAGTTGGCCCCTGACGACATCAAGATACTGGCCGGGTTGTGCCGCAGGCTCGGCGACAGGATAACCGCGGAAATCAGCCAGGGTGCAGGCAATCGCATGGCATCGGCGAAGAAAGAGTGACACGGATCGCCACAGGTCAGCCCATTCTTGCCACGACAATTTCATGTGCGGGTCCCTGCGTGACACTCCTAAAAGCGCGCAGGGAACTCACAGTGATGTAATGACTGACCTATTGGAGATAAAGGATGTCCCTCCAAGGGGAAAGGGGGCGTCAGAATGGCACAAGCCTTTCTTCTCGGATTAAGCAACGGTGCCGTCTGTCTCGCCTACTGCGCCCCTGTCCTCATTCCCTACCTTCTGGGGAGAGGTGAAGGCATCCGAAAAAATGGGGGAATTGTGCTGCATTTCCTCCTGGGGCGGCTTCTTGGCTATCTGCTTTTCGGCATAATGGCGTGGGCCTTCACCGACTCCCTCCTTCAGGCCGTCGGTTACCGGGAGCTTATTTTGGGATCGGCTTATGTCGTCCTCTCCGCCCTCCTCATCTTCTATGGATTCTTCGATGCCAGGCCTCCCTCATGCGCCGCACCACGGTTCAGCAGGCTTTCCTCATATCTCGGGCAGGCCTCCCGGCTTATTCCGATAGCTGCCGGTATCGCGACCGGTTTCAGCTTCTGCCCACCCTTTCTGCTTGTCCTGACCGGTGCTACGGAGGAGGCGTCTCTCACCCGCACCGTGCTCTTCTTTTTTGCCTTTTTCCTCGGCACATCCGTCTTCTTCCTGCCCGCTCCTTTTTTCGGCATGTTGAAGTCTATAGCAGCTTTGAAGACGGTAGGGAAAATGGCTGCCGGCGTGATGGGTATCTACTACTTCTACTCGGGAATAGTGATGGTTGCAGGAGGTATCAAAAGCTTGTGAAAACAGAACAAAAACATAGTGAAGCCAACGCACCGCAAAGAAGTATCTTGAGGACCTTCCTGCTCGCCCTTCCCATGATGATTCTGACGTTCATGATGCTTAGCCACGGGAAACCTCCCTCTGATCCCCAGCGTCTTTTCGCCCTGATCACCACGTATCTTTTCTTCAACGTTTTCTTCTTCCTCATGCTGCGAACAGGAAGAACGGACCGTTACCGGGCGCCGGTCTTCATTACCTATGCGGTTGCCTTTGTCATCTCCTTCATCTCTCACCTGGTAGAGGTCAGAGGAAGTATGGCTTTAACTGAATCAACCATGTTTCAGGGAGAGACACCTTTCTGCCACATCGTGATACCAATGACGCTCATTCCCGCGGCACTTACCAGGACAATCATTTTCCCCGGCACTATCGTCGGTGGATATGCCTCGATCGCGACCATGTTTGTTCTCTGGATCGGAGCGTCGCTGGCCCTCGGCAGGGGATTCTGCGGTTGGGCCTGCTTCTTCGGAGGTCTCGATGACGGGTTCTCGCGCCTCTTCAGGAAACCCCTCATAAAAAGGATCAATCCCTCCTGGTCATACCTGCCTTTCGGGATCCTGCTCGCAGTTGTCCTCACGTCCGCCATCACCCTCTCCCCTACCTACTGCACCTGGCTGTGCCCTTACAAAACAGTGACCGAATTCGCGGAGGTAACCTCGTTCAAGATCCTTATACAGACCATCATTTTTGTCTCTCTCTTCCTCGGCCTTGTTGTTGTCCTCCCAATCCTGATGAAACGGCGGACCCAATGCGGCCTTTTCTGCCCCTTCGGTGCCTTCCAGTCTTTTACGAACAAGGTGAATCCTTTTCAGATCAGGATCGATACGGACAAGTGTGTGAAGTGCGGGCGGTGCTCGCAAATCTGTCCTACTTTTTCGATGAATGACGCGGGGATCGCCAAAGGCCGAAGCCGCATGACCTGCATAAAGTGCGGCAAGTGTGTGGATGCATGCCCGAAGAAAGCCATATCCTTTAATATCAAGGGCACGTCTTTGACCGGGAGCGCCGAGACTTCCCGAGTGCTTTTTCTCTATCCGGCATTCCTCTTTCTCGCCACAATGGCAGGAGGCAACGTGTCGGATGCGATCGTCAGGATCATCAGGCTTATCACGACCGGAAGCATGGTTTAGCCCGGAGGAGGAATAATGAAAACGCTACGATCCATTGCAGGGTATTCCTGGGCATTCCTTGCCTTGTTCATTACCCTCGCAACCTTTATGGGGAGTCCTTATTTCAGCAGGAAGCTTGCCTCGGCCAGCGGCGTCACCATCTCCCCGTGGTTTTCCGGAGGTGAAGTAGCCGCGATCCGCGACCACGGCTCTTACACCACAAAGATCCGTCGCCCTGTATTCGACGGCCTCATCAGCGAGCGGAAATCAGGGTTTGTCCAGATAGATTGGGAATCCGAGGGGGCGCTGCCTGTCGAGATCGAGGAAAGGATAGACCGCAATTCCGATAAAGCCCATGATTTTACCATCCGCCTCAACACGAGCACCGGCAAAGCTCAGCTTACCGCCCATGACAGTTCTGTCAAATCGGTCGAGAGGGTATACCGTATCAAGAAAGGCTGGGCAGTCCGGGTCCTGCTCCGGAAGCAGCAAGGCTGATCCAAGGGGTCTGTCGCACCGGGGCAATCCGAGAGACGCCCTCAATTCCTTCAATTCTCTTGACATCGGCGCCCTGTTATTAGTACACATAGAGAACCCCATAACTGCCTTTCCGCAAACCAGGCTGTATTCCGTAAAAGCAGCAGGCAGTATCGGCAAGTCTTTTAATGAGAGCTGAGGATGACAAAGAAAGGCGGAGAGCTTCTATCTAAAGAAGATTCTGCCTGTCTTATCGAGATTATTCATGCAAGCCTCTCCTGCGCGACCGAAGAAGAACTGATTGGGCTCTTAACCGACATCAGGCAACTATTCCCGCACGAATTCGCCGTATGCACTCTGATCGGATCCGATAACGGAATAGCCATTCCCTGTAGCGTGGTAAACGTGAGCTATCCTTTGGAGTGGTGCGAGTTTTACATGGAGAAGGAGTTCAACAAGATCGATCCGATCATCAAGGAGAATTGGTTAACACAGACGCCTCAGTACTGGGATGATACCTACAGGAAATACCACGATGCAGAGCCGATGATTTCGGCTGCGAGAGATTTCGGGCTCCGGGAAGGGGTCACGCACGGCCTGACAGCCAGTGACGGCATGACATCCCTTTTTTCGTTTGCGGCTAGATCAATGAAGCATGACCCTCGTATCGAACTCATTCTCGATCATGTGATTCCCCACCTGCATCTGGCTTTTGACCGTATCTCCCATCCGCGGAAAGAGAGGCGGATCTCATCATCGGGCATGCAGGGTTCGCCACATATGAATCTGTCCTCAAGGGAAATGGAAATCCTGAAATGGGTGAAAGACGGCAAGACGACCTGGGACATATCGGTCATCATGTCTATAAGTAAAGAAACGGTCAAGTTTCATATGAAGAATATCCTTCGCAAACTCGGGGCGGTGAGCAGAACCCATGCGGTGGCCATAGCTATCGAAAAGGGCTTACTTGATATTTAATGAATTACCCCATGCCCGGCACCGGTTGCCCTCCCGTTCAATCAAAGCTCGCCTTCACCTTTTTTTCGGCCTTGTATACAAGGCGGTCCGAATCGTTAACTACCTATAGGGGTAGGTGACGAAACTATCCGCAAGTCGGTAAAATCAGGTCGTCGTTTCAGGACTCAATTACTAAGGAAGAACGAGTTTTGTAGTGGTTCTGCTGGAAGCTGCGCAACACACAATCTCGGCACGACAGCCATGAAAAGCGTTTGTCATGAGAAAGGGCGCGACATTACTTCTCTACCGAAAGCCTCCAGAGGATCAGAGACGATATTGATAGCCGAACCTGATTCGGACGTAAGAAGGTGTACTAAGGAAATCCTCCGGAGACGCGGGTACCGTGCCGTAGAGGCAATGGACGGAAAAGAAGCGATCCGCATATTTGCAGACAACAAGGACAGGATAGACCTGGTTATTCTCGACGTTATAATGCCCAAAAAGACCGGAAAAGAAGTCTACAACGAGATCATCAAGATACGTCCCGGTATGAGAGTGATCTTTTCCAGCGGCTGCGGCCCGGATATCATGCGTGACAAAGGCATTCAGGCCGGAACAGCCCGGTTCCTGACCAAACCCTTATCATCAAAAGAATTGCTGCAAAAGGTCAGGGACGTGCTGGATGAATAGGGCGGCCCTGATCCCCTGACCCTTTGCACTTTTTTATCCATTTATCCATGATTTGCAGTCCTTTCCATAGAAAGGGCTACCTATGACCCCGCCTTCAGGCTTTCAACCATCAGCTTCGCGAGGATCTGCGCAAATGCGGCAGGGTCTTTCGGCCGCGATCCCTCGAGCAGAAGGGCCTGGTCGTACAGAAGCCCTACGTACTCCTCCAGAACGGGGCTCTTGCTGTCTTTTTCGAACAGCCCGTTCATGGCCGCAAAAAGCGGGTGGTCCGGATTGATCTCCAGTATCTTCTTGTTGTCCGGCACGTTCTGCCCCATAGCCTTCAGGATCTTCTCCATTTGAGGATTGAGATCGCCTTCGTCGGCAACGAGGAGGCATGCGGAATCCTTCAGCCGCCCCGAAAGGCGCACGTCCTTCACCTGATCCTTGAGTTGCTCCTTAATGAGATTGATCAGTTTTTGATATTTTTTCTGTGCCTTTTCCTTCTCTGCCTTCTCGGACTTGTCGAGCTCGACGTCGCCCGCAATGATCGATTTAACCTGTTTATCCTTGTAGGTAAAGCCGTTCATGACGAGGTCGTCCACCTCGTCGAGCATGATAAGGACTTCAAAATCCTTTGCCCGGAACGCCTCCAGGTAAGGTGA
Organism: Syntrophorhabdaceae bacterium PtaU1.Bin034; assembly: GCA_002067405.1. Next base: position 27,383 of record MVRP01000016.1, read on the forward strand.
CTTGATCGCTTCCTCCCAGCTTCGGGCGGGCAGATAGTAGATGTGCTCCTGCCCTTCCTTCATGTCTTCGACATACTCCTGAAATGTCCTGAATTTATCTTTATCGGCCTTTGTCGAAGAGAACAGAAGAAGGTCGGCGATGTTCTCCCTCTTTAAAAAATCATAATAGAGACCTTCCTTCAGGACATTTCCAAACTCCTTATAGAATTTCAGGTACTTCTCGTACTCCTCTTTTTTGATCTCGCCGAGCGTGTCGAACACCTTCTTCGCTATGCTGTTCTTGATGATTTCCACCTGTCTGTTGTTCTGCAGGATCTCTCGCGAAACATTGAGGGGAAGATCGGACGAGTCGACAACTCCTTTGACAAATCTGAGGTAGGGAGGCAGAAGCTGCTCGCAGTGTTCCATGATCTGCACCCGCTTCACGTACAGCATGGGACCTATCTTGTAATCCTTGTAAAAAATGTTGAAGGGCAATCTTGAAGGGATGTAAAGGAGGGCAGTGAACTCCGACGTTCCTTCCGCTTTGTAGTGTATTATCTTAAGTGGCTCTTCAACATCGTGAGACACGTGTTTGTAGAACTGGTTGTACTCTTCGGCGGTGATCTCCGATTTGTCCCTGAGCCAGAGCGCCTTTCGGGAATTGAGCGTCTCGTCCTTCTTGATTTGCACCGTCTTTGACTTGTCAAGCGCGCTCTGCTCCTGTCTTTCCACCTCCATCACAATCGGGTGTTCGATGAAATCTGAATACCGTCTCACGACGTCCCGTATCTCCCACTCCTCGAGGTACTGCTTCTCGTCATCCCGAAGGTGGAGGATTACGTCAGTCCCTTTCCCTTTTTTTTCTATGTCCTCAACGGTAAAGGTACCGTCCCCGGTCGATTCCCACTTCGCACCCGCATGGTCCTTTGATCCCGCTTTTCTCGACAAAACGGTGATCTTGTCCGCAACCATAAAGGAAGAGTAGAAGCCCACGCCGAACTGGCCTATCAGCTCGGGATTATCCTTGACTTCCTTGCTCTGCAGGAGCTGAAGGAATTCCTTGGTCCCCGATCGGGCAATCGTGCCGAGGGCCTCGACGATCTCATCCTTTGTCATGCCGATCCCATTGTCGCTCACGGTAAGCGTCTTTTTCTCTTTATCGGCCGTGATCCTGATCTCCCATTCCTTATCGTTCTCCTGGATATCGGCATTCGTCAACGACTCGTATCGAGCCCGGTCAATAGCGTCGGATGCATTGGAGATCAATTCCCTCAAAAAAACCTCTTTATGGGAATAGAGGGAATGTATCATAAGATCCAGAAGCTGTTTGATCTCAGTTTTAAATTCACGAGTCTCTACGCTCATCGGTACTCCTCCTGTGTCTTTTTTTCTCACGATAAAGGGCGACTCCCGAACGGGCAACCCTCATTTGCACCATCTAATATAACCAAAAAATTCCGGACAGGCAAGGAAGGGGGGGCAGGAAAACCGGGGTGAAAGTGTGCGGAACCGTTATCCCTGGAGTCATGTATAACGGTTCCGCAACAGGCTTTTTTTATTGACTTGACATGCGAAGCAAGGAAGTATAATGCACGAGTATGAATGACTATCTGTGGATCGTGATCAGCGTTGCCTTCAGTTCTTTTATGGCAAGAATGAACAACTACAGCGTGAACGTGTCCTTGCCCACGATCTCTCAGTTCTTCGCTATAGGCATGGGAGAGGCCTCCAGGATTATCACGGGCTATCTTCTCATTATCACCAGCACCCTGCTGCTTTTCGGCAAGTTGTCCGACCGGCTGGGACTGAAGAAGGTCTTCCTCCTCGGCTATGTCATATTCGTGTTTGGCTCGCTCCTTTGCGGGATTTCCCAGAGCATCCTCATGCTTATCGGTTTCCGGTTTGTTCAGGGGATCGGGGCTGCCATGCTTCTCGCCACCAGTTTTGCGATCATCTCGAAATTCCTTCCCCCTGACAGGACCGGCTGGGCATTCGGGATCACTTCCACCGCATCGGCCCTGGGTGTCGCTACCGGTGCCCCTGTGGGCGGCCTTATTACGGGATACCTCTCCTGGCACTGGGTATTCCTTATTAATGTCCCTGTCGGTCTGCTTGCCATCTTCGTGGCGTTAAAGAAAATACCGTCCGAGACCAGAACGGAAGCCCCGGCAAAGAACAGCCGCGGATTCGACGTGCTCGGTGCAGCCTTGAGTTTCTGGGGGTTGGTGCTGCTTCTCTACGGGATAAACAAGGCCAGAGAATGGGGATGGCATTCACCTGCTACCATTTCCTGCCTGGGAGGTGCCTTTTTCCTTCTCGGCGCTTTCGTTTTCCATGAGAAGAGGTGCCGCGAGCCTTTGCTGCACCTCCAATTCTTCAGGAACAGAGGTTTCACCTTTGCCCTCATCGCCACGTTCCTGGCCTTCATGCTTATCGCGGGCAATGCTTTCCTTCTGCCCTTTTACCTGCAAATCATCAAGGGGCTTGACCCGAAGCAGACAGGCCTGGTGCTGCTCACCTATTCACTCATCTACGTCTTCCTGTCACCTTACGCAGGCAGGCTCTCCGACAGGATCAACCCTGCCTCCCTCTGCATGATCGCCATGTTCTCAGCATCGGTCAATTCCTTCTTTTTTGCCTGGACGCTCCCCTCTCAGGGTTTCCTCTCTGTGTTTGTTTTCCTTATATGGCTCGCCTTATCTTACGTGCTCTTCTTTTCGCCGAACAACAACCAGATCATGCGTCATACCACCCTCGAAAACAAAGGAAGCGCTTCCGGCCTATTCAACACCACCACGAACCTGGCAATGGTATTCGGCGTTGCCCTGTTCGAAGCGATCTTTTCCCATACAATCCCGCACCTTGAGATGAAGGGTGCGAGCCTCAAGCAGGCGAATATACCACTCGCAGCGCTTCTGCAGGGTTTCAGCAATGCCTACCTTATCGGGGGTCTCCTTTGCGCGGCCGCACTATTTTCTTCTTTCCTGACGGGACAGGCCGTAAAGGCGAAGAAAAAGGTTGCACCTGCCTACGCCAAAAAATAGCGGATGGGCAGACGCGAAATATTGTCGCCTCGAATCGACATATGGGATGAGCGATCCGGTTACCTGATGTTGGGGTCGTGTTCCCGTACGTAGGAGAGGATCTGGTCGGCCTGGTCGGACACTGCATGGATGCGGCTATAATCGATTGAGACATTGTTCAGGTACTGGAGAATGAGTGCGTCGCCTTCGTGATAAAACGGAAGGATACCGGCGACAAAGAATCCCAGCTTCTCAAACTCCCCACAGTATACCGCCGTGAGTGGGTCTTCGAGATTCAGATAGAAGCTTATCTGCTCTATCTTTTTGAAGCGGAGCTCTTTGAGCACCTGTTTTACCTCGGAAACCACGTTCCTGCCGTAGCGGTGGACTTCGATGACCGCTCTGTTGTAAGAGGGGACTATCGTGGTCTTGATGGAGGAACTTTCTTCCTGGCCGTCCTCGTGATTTCCCTGTGTTTCCTCGAAGGACCGGTCGAGTCCGATGAAGCCGTAAACCCTTTCAATGAATGCCTTGTGCTGCTCGGGTGGATATGCCCTTATTCCGGGTGGGTTTTCTATCGGCAAAAACCCGTAGAGCACTGATTCTCTCTGGGACAGCTCGGCGTGTATTCCCTTGAAGGACCGGTCGGTGGGTATGAAACCGACCCCAAGAGCGCACCTTCGGAATCCCGCTTTCAGCCCGGCTTTCTGCGCGTAGGGGTGGTTTGTCACGGCCTTGCTGAAAATGCCCTTCAAGCCGACTTTTCGCCCCTCCTCGATGAGGGCTGAGATCATGGTGTTTTGAAAGCCCTGTCCCCGGAAATCGGGATGGACCACAGCCATCGCAGCCTCTGCTATCTTCTGGTCGAGACGGTCTCTGACAAGGGCCACGTGCCCCACTATTCTATCGTCATCAACCACACTCACGACGGACACGATCAGGCCGTCCATATGAAGCTGCTCAAATTTGTCAGGATAGTATATGGAGTCAATGCCATACGAGTAACCATAGGCGCGGTAGAAGAGCCTCGACACCTCGAGACACTCGGATAGCTTCATCAAGCGGATCCTGAATTCCTTTTTCTCTTTCGGCTGGTCTTCTTTTTTGGGCTTCGGGTAAAGCTCCAGGTCTGACGCATCCTGAAGGTCGATGATGCTCTTGTACGGGAGATACTTGACGAGGTGAAGCTCCTTACCCTCCCGGCCCAGGTTGACGAGTGCCGCCTCATCGACGCTCTTCTTCATCAGGAATGAGCCGAGCCCCCTTGTGGAGGTTTCGTCGATGTCTGTAGGGGCGGTATATTCAGGGATCGAATCAGGGGTAAAGGGCAACCCCTTCTCTTTGATCACAATGCGGATTCCCGACGACATGGGCTCGAATACAACCTGGTAAGTCGCCTGCTCGGATGGGTCAAAGGCGTGCTCGACCACATTCACCACCGCCTCTTCCAGGGCAAGGAGGATTTTCACCACCTCCAGCTCCGGGAAGCCGGCTGCCTTCGTCACTTCGGCAGCATACGACTGTATCGCCGGAAGATAGGAGAGATCGTTGGGAACGGTAAGGGTGGACGATGGTAATGTTTTCTTCATGTTTGCTCCTCTTCTTCCTTTTTTCTGGCCGGCCGGAAGACTCTGGGTTAATTCTACAGAAGAGACCCGCAAAAATAAAGCATGGAATAACGTGCTATTGATGAAAACAGCGTGCTTTACGGGCCGGTCAGGCACGGGGCGGGAGAGACAAGAAGAATATGGGGTAACTGTTGACACGAAAGAACCGAAGGCCATAGAATAGCGGATCGAATTCCGAAAGGAGCGGAAAGATGAAGATATTCGTTATCGTCGGAATGCCGGCATCGGGCAAGAACATTGCGAGAACATATGCGGAATCAAAAGGGTTTCCCTATTTTGCAACGGGAGACATCGTGCGGGCGGAAGTGAAAGCCCGCGGACTGGAGCCTAACGCAGAAAATACTGCCGTGGTGTCGACGGATTTACGGGGTCAGGACGGCATGGGGGTCACCAGACGCGCCCTTGCAGCCACCCTTTCCGCCGGAACAACAGTTGCCTTTCTCGAAGGCATGCGTTCATGGCCGGAGATCGAGCTGATCGGACAAAAAGCGGAGCGAATAGTTGTCGCCTTTCTTGCACCAAGGAACGTCAGGCTTCAGAGGATCATCTCCCGGGGAAGATCAGATGATTCCCCTGCCGCCTTTACCGAAAGGGACCGGAGGGAGATCGACTACGGCTCAGCGATCCCCGTCGCTCTTGCGGATGAATACGTCCTGAACACCGGAACGACCGAAGAGGCGTTGACTTGCCTCGACGAAATAGTGCGCAGCCATTCGACAAACCCGTAAGGCCGTCTCAACGAGGGGCCTCAGGAGGACTATCCGAGAAACGGCACATGATCTACCATGTCCAGTTCCTTGAGAAAATTGATGAATTCGTCCGCCTCCCCACCCGAAAGCTCCAAAATCCCTGACCCGTTAAAAAACACCCTGACCCTGCGCTCATTCCCCTCTTCCATGTTGATGTAGTCTACGTTATTCAGATTTATGAATCTGTTCCTCAAATGCACCAACTTTTCCATCACATACCTCCCTGTCAACGGTTTATGTGCATTATAATGGGTCCACCCCTGAGGTGCATGATTAAGGGGTCATCACCATTTCCCTGCCGCAGTGCAGTCGATTCTCCGGCCGGTGAATCGAATCCTTGTCCTGGAACGGTATTAATATAGGTAGCGTCCCCGGTTTTGTCTACCCGCCGGTACATCATGGAAGAAGGGATGGTCATTTCGTCATCATTGATCTATATTTCTATTGTTTCAACCCGAAACAAGCAGAAGGATTAATCATGGAGCACGGATCACCCACGACAGAACCGGGATATCCTTCCGGGCGCAGCCAGCTTTATGAAGTCTCGGTGTTCATCTTCTTGATAGCACCTTCGATGGTGCTGTCGTATTTTGCGGTCAAACAGCAGAGCCCCGGTTTTGTTCTTACCGCCCTGGGCACCATTTTTCATAATCTCGCTTTTCTCAGCCTTATCGTCTTTTTTGCATGGAAAAACGGAGAACCCATGGATCGTTTCGGCTGGGTTAAAAAGGGCCTGAGCCGAGAGGTGACCGCCGGTCTCTGGCTATTCCTTCTCATGGTCCTTATGACGAGCCTTATCAGTCAAATCCTTTCAGGCGCCGGAGTTTCCTTGCCGTCGAAGCCGTTACCCTCTTTTCTCACGGCGCGCTCTCCGGCCGGGTACGCCCTCGCTGCCGTTCTCGTTGTGGTTGTTGCCGTTTCAGAAGAGATTATGTTCCGGGGCTATCTCATCGTGCGGCTGAATGCGGTCACTCGCCGCCGCTCGCTTGCCGTTCTCCTTTCCACCTCTATTTTTGCCCTCGGCCACGGTTACGAGGGTAAAGTCGGCGTTGTTGCGGTCTTTTTCATAGGTCTCTTCCTTGCCGTCGTCTATCTCTGGCGAAAGAGCCTGGTGGCACCCATGGTAATTCATTTCCTTCAGGACCTGATGGGTCTCTTTGTCGTGCCGCTGTTCAAGCAGTTCCAATAGCCAAAACAGAAAACTGACGCAAAATGCCCTGGCGGGAAGCTTTTTCTCTTGACCCGAAGCAGGGATAAGTGGTTGTTTGATTCTGCGGCCGTTGTACGAAAAAGTTGTAGGAGATCAGAAGAATGGAAGAGGCCCATATTCTTTATCACACAGAAAACGATATAGCGACGATTACTTTAAACAGGTCCGAGGCGAAGAACGCTTTTAGCAACCAAATGATAGGTCTCTGGAGGGAATACCTTGAGCGGACACGTACTGACAGCAGCGTGAGGGCTGTCGTGCTGACAGGAAAAGGGGATACCTTCTGCTCGGGCGGAGATATACGGGATATGGCCGAGGGAAGGCTCAGATCCTGGGACATGAAAAATTATTTGTGGGAAGGGGTGCACCGGATCGTTCTTGCCATGGAGGACCTCGATAAACCGGTTATAGCGGCAATTAACGGCGCAGCGATGGGGGCCGGCCTCGATATGGCCCTCATGTGCGACATACGTTTATGTTCGGATCGGGCAAGGCTTGCCGAATCGTATATAATGATGGGGCTTGTTCCGGGGGATGGGGGAGCCTTCTTCCTGCCAAGATTGGTAGGGGTCGCAAAGGCAATGGAGTTGCTGTTGACGGGTGATGTGATCGACCCTGAAGAGGCGTGCCGCATAGGGCTTGTTAACCGGGTCGTGCCGCATGATTCGCTTATGATTGAAGCAGGAAAGCTGGCCCGGAAGATCGCCTCCAGGCCGCCTCAGGCAATCCGTATGATGAAGCGCGCCGTTCATCAGTCGCTTACGAGTTCCCTTCGTGCGCACCTGGACTATATCTCATCCCAGTTATCGCTCCTGTCGGAAACAAGCGACCACCGGGAAGCCGCAAAGGCGTTCCTGGAAAAAAGAAAGCCTGTGTTCACGGGAAAGTAAGGAGAACAAACCCCGTTCGCCTCGACAGAAGCCTACCGCCCCTTCCGGGTAACAAGCTCAAGATCAACCTCTCCTCCAAAGGCTTCTGCGAGGCTCTCCTGCAGTTTGTCGAAGGCCTCCTGCTCTTCAAACTCGACGACCAGTTCGATGTCATCCAGCACCTTGAGCCTGCCGTGCTTTTTTACCACATCTATCACCGCCCCCGGGTCTGTCGTTACCCATCCTTTCATGCGCCTGAGCAATTCCTCGCCATTGAAACCCCTTTCTATGGCGAGGTCTACCTTTCTTTTCTTTGCCTCCCAGCCAACGAGGGCCGGACGAAGAAGGGTAGGGGATACCGGATCATGCATAGCGGCGCAGCGAAGCCACAGTTTTGCCCTGATCATCGTTCACTCCTTTAGGTTTTTCCAAGAAAATAGCGGTTCAGCCGAAGAATGTCAAGCTTCGCGCGGGTCAAAAGCGTACCGGGTCAAAAGCCTCTATTTCCGCCCTGCTTGGTCGGCCAATGTCCGAGACGCTATTAGTACCGGGCCTCAGCGCCGTTATCGACGAATTGACACAAACCGGCCATCCACGTATAGTTTTATGAATAATTCAACCCGAGAAACAACAGGGACAATTGGAGAATTGGCAGTTCAGGAAGCAGAGCCAGGAGGAGACATTATGGAACTCGCAGATATCATCAAGGAAAGAAGAAGCATCAGGGCCTTTAAGAGCGATCCCGTCCCAAGAGAAAAGGTGGAGGAGATACTCAGCCTTGCGATCAGGGCGCCTTCCGCCATTAACCTTCAGCCGTGGGAATTGACGGTGGTGATGAATGAGGAGCGGGAAAGGCTGAGCAGAAAACTGCTTAAGGCATACCGTGAGAAAAACATCTCCTGCAGCCCGGGGAACGTGAAACCCATGCCCTCTGTCTTCACTGCACGGGGCGTCGAATCCTTCGAGGCAATGAAGCCCTATCTCGATGAGATGGGATCAGACTTCAACAAATACATCAACGAAGGCAGCTGTAACTTCTATGGAGCGCCTGTTGCGATCATTATGAGTATCGACAATTCCTTCTCTAAAGCGAGGCTCGTGGATATCGGCGTCTGTCTGGGGTATCTTGTGCTCGCAGCCCACGAATGCGGACTCTGGACATGCCCGATAGGCCTCATTACCGCTTACGAGGAGGAGGTCAAGGACGTGCTCAACATCCCGGACAGCAAGGATGTCGTCATAGGCGTCGCCCTCGGCTATCCTCTCTGGGAGAGCCCCGTCAACCGTTTCATTTCGCCGCGCGAAGAGCTGTCGAAAATGGTTCGCTGGATAGAATAAGCGCAGGTTTTTCCGGTAGCGCTGAACCTCGGGGATTCCTATCCGCTCTTTTGGCTCTGAAGATGTCTTTGAAGCAATTCGCCAAAACTGCTCAGTCCGGCCGAGGACTTCTCTTCCCCTTTCAGCTCTGTCCGGTAGTTTTTGAAATCGTCCCGTTCTACCTTCTCGGATACGGCGTTCCGGCTGAAAGATATCTTCTTCGTCTGCTTGTCCGCGCCTATTACCACCACTTGCATCCTGGTTCCCACAGGGAACATGCGGCTATGGTTCGAGCCTTTCGGTGTACCCATTTCCGAGTTGGGAATGAGCCCGCTGGCTCCGCTGTCCAATTTCAGAAAAATACCGTACGGCATGACGCGCTCAACTGCGCCGTCGACTACCTCTCCCACTTCAGGCAGTACTACTTCTTCCTTTGTCTGATCTTCCAAGGAGAGGGAAATCTTGCGATTTTCCGCATCGACTGCCAGGACATAAGGCTCAACCGACTGCCCTACTTCAACCACTTCTTTGGGGTGATGCACATGCCTTCCTGCGCCAAGCTGCGAAATATGGACAAGACCGTCGATGCCCGGTTCAAGATTGACGAAGGCGCCAAAGGGAGTCAACCGGACGATGACGCCTTTGACCCTCGTATCCGGAGTGTACCTGGCAGCAGCGTTATCCCAGGGATCGGCCAGGAGCGCCTTAAGGCTCAGTGTAAGACGGTTTTTCTCCCAGTCGAGGCCAATCACCTTTACATTCACTTCCTGCCCGACTGAAAGGACAGAGTCCGGCCTTGCCGTTCTATCCCAGCCTATCTCGCTTGCCGGTATAAGGCCGTCAATAGCGCCGAGATCAACAAAGGCGCCGAAATTCTGGATGGACCGGACCTTGCCCGTAAGCTCCATCCCGACGCTCAGCGTCTCCTTGAAGCGCTCGGCCTGGGCCTGTCGCTCTTCTTCCAGAAGGGCTCGCCTCGAAAGCACGATATTCCGGCCGTCGTTCTCAAATTCCACTACCTTGAAAGAAAAGGTCTCGCCAACGTAAGCATTGCTGTCCCTGTTCACCTTCAGGTCCATTTGAGAAAACGGGCAGAAACACCGGGCCCCTCCGACCGATACTTCGTATCCGCCTTTCACCGCGGACTTTACCTTTCCTGTTACCGGCAAATTCGCATGATAGGCATCCCTTACTCCGGCTATATCTATTGTGGAGTAGCCACGAAGCCTGGTGGTCAGCCGCTTGGTCCCGTTTTGAACGGACAGGAAGTATGCCTCTATCTCGTCTCCTTCCTTGACAACGACCGTCCCATCCTCTTTCGAGAACTCGGCCAGGTCGATTACTCCTTCGCTCTTGCCGCCCAAGTCAACATAAACCATCTCTCCGGAAATGCTGATGACTTTTGTCTTTATTTTCTGACCGGGGTCCAGTCTGCCCGGCATCTTGCTTTCTTTCTCAAATAGAGCTGCAAAATCTTCCTCAGGCGCCATCTCCTGCTGGACGCTACCCTCGGTTTCTAATATTTCCACAGTTTCTTCAGACATTTTTTACTCCTCGCTTCGAGCTTGTATATTTTGAAGGTTTTGAGACTGTGCTACGAATCAGTCGAGCGGATATTTTACTACCTTGCGGGCCTTATGTCCAGCGTGACGAAACATTTCCTGTTTCAGCACAAAAACCTCTTGTGTCGGGCCGGCTCAGACCTCCGGGGAAAGGAGCGGCAAAAGAAGGCAGCTTAAGAAGTTGCGCCGAGCACCTCTCTCAGTCTTAAGGAGAGTGAGTATATATTGAAGGGCTTCTGCATGAAAGCGTTGCATCCCCGTTCCATGATTCGCTCAGCCTCACTGTTGAGGCTGTATCCACTCGAGAGGATGACCTTTGTTCCCGGATCTATGTCTCTCAGGAGATCGAAAGTCGTACCGCCTTCCATATCCGGCATAATCATATCGAGGATGACCAGGTCTATTTCCTCCTTCCGCATGCGGTAGATGTCTATCGCCTTCTGCCCGCCGGAAGCGGTGACCACCTTGTAGCCCAGTGTTTCAAGTATCTCTTTCCCTACTTCCAGGATCTTTTCCTCATCGTCCACCAGAAGGACCGTCTCTGTTCCTCTGATCGGTTCTTCCGGCACCTTCCGTATTATTTCAACTGACTTCTCGGATGCGGGAATATAGAGGTGGAAGGTACTCCCATGACCGGCCTTGCTCTGAACGTTAATGAATCCCTTGTGTCCCTTGACTATGCCGTAGACCGAGGCAAGGCCGAGTCCGGTTCCTCTGCCCATTTCCTTCGTCGTGAAGAACGGCTCGAAGATCCGTTTCATTGTGCGATCATCCATGCCAACTCCGGTATCGGTTACGGATAATTTGATATACCGTCCGGGCGGCACGCTGTAAGATTTTACAAAACCCCTGTCGAGGTCCACGTTCCGGGCATCCACGTAGAGATGTCCGCCTCCGGGCATAGCCTGCCAGGCATTGACAAACAGGTTCATAAAGACCTGTTCGATCTGGCTTTGATCCACTTCCACCGGGTGGAGGTCCTCGTCGTACCTTTCATGCACGGTAATCTCTTTTTTGGTCCGGGTAAAAATGGCGCATACATTCTTTAAGATAGTGCTGGCATCCGTTACTTTGACCTGATACCGCCCTCCCCTCGCAAAACCGAGCAACTGTTTGGTAAGGTCCGCTCCGCTTCTCACGAGTTCCTCGATGCTCCTCAATTTTTGATAGTGATCGTGGCTCGGCTCTGTGCTCAAAAGCATAAGAGAAGTATAGCCCTGTATGCCCATGAGAAGGTTATTGAAGTCGTGAGCGATGCCGCCTGCCAGCGTGCCTATTGCCTCCATTTTCTGTGATTGCAGAAGCTCGGCCTCAAGCTTCTTTCGCTCGGTAATATCCTGAACGGTACCTTCGATGTACTGAATATCCCCCTCTTCATTGCGAAAAGCCCGGGCATTCATGGAAACCCAGTTAGTGCTGCCATCCTTCCTGCGCATTTCAGCCTCGAAACCCTCAACGAAGCCTTCCTCCCGGATCAGTGAAAGGAACTCCTTGCGCCTCTCCGGGTCGACATAGAATTGCACGGCTATGTCCGTGGTATTCTTGATAAGGTCTTCAGGGGATGGATAACCATAGATCCGGGCCAGAGCGGGATTTGCGCTCATAATCCGGCCGGAAGGCACTGTCTGGAAAATACCGAGCACTGAATTTTCAAAGATAGTCCTGTATTTCTCCTCTGCTTTCCTCAGTTTTTCCTCTGCGAGCTTCCTCTCGGTGACGTCCAGCAATGTACCCACAATCGCCGGTTTGCCGTTTACCGTTGTCCGGGTGCCGTATAGCTCCAGGTGAATGATCCGGCCTGCCTTCGTGATCCCCCTGAATTCCTGACGTATCGGTTTTGACACCTTTTCGGAGAGCTGCTCCTCTATCTGTTGCTCGAACCTCTGCCGCTCCTCATGCAGAACCAGATCCCGCGGTCTTACCCTGTTTATCAACTCATTCGCCTGGTACCCGTGTATCTCGGCCAGCCTCGGATTCACGTATTTGAAAGATCCGTCCTGGATAAGAAATATCCCCGTCAACGACAACGATTGCTCGGCAAGGCTTCTGAACTCGTTCTCCGATCCTCCGTGGGATTCAAAATTCTCTTTCACCCGGCTCTGCCCGAATGCATCCTCCAGGACAATGATGGCTGTGCCGTCGGCCAGAAAACTGGACTGCAACTTAAAACGTTTAATCCTCCCGTCCTTACACGTGAAATTCAGCTCTGTGATCGATCTTTCCCGGCGAGTGCCGGCCTCCGTTCTCCCTTTCAGCCCTTTTGTACCCTCAACGACCTTATGATAGATATCGCGGGGCATCACCGTGTTCCGGGCCATATCCTCACGCGTGTAGCCGGTGATATCTGTACATTCAGGGTTCAGATACGTGCATGTTCCGCTCGAATCTATCATCATAAGAGCAACGGGAACATTGTCGGAGATAAGAAGAAGTTTATCCGGTGTATCGCGAAGCAGTATCTCTAAAGACTCCCCTGTGCGCTCTTGTCCCATGGGCTTCTCTGAGGCCATCGTCTCTCCTGACTGTGCTGCTTAGTCTATGAAGCCTTCAAAGAATCTGATCCTTACTAATGCAATTGGTGCGAGATTGTATTGTAGCGAGCACAACTATTGTGGCAGATTTCGATGCCCTATTCAATATATTTTTTCGACATTTTTGCCTCTTCCTTTTATTGACCGCGAAGAAAGCCGCCCGAAGCGCTCACGAAGTGATTGGCCGTATCCTGCTTGACAGGCAGGGATTTATCTTTTACAATGGGTCAATGAAAATTATGTACAAGGTATGGCTCGACAGCGATGGAAAGGCGTTCGGTGAAGGACCTTTTCAGTTGCTCCGGGGCGTCGATAGGACCGGTTCTCTTCATCAGGCAGCGATCGAGATGAAAATGTCCTACCGGAAAGCCTGGCTCATGCTCCGGGCAATGGAAAAGAGACTCGGATTCTCCCTTCTGAACAGGAGGGTAGGCGGTGTCGCCGGCGGGGGATCTGATCTCACGGATGAGGCCCGGGACTTTATGGTCAAGTACGAGTCATTTCACCGGGAAATAGAAGAGAGCCTGGAAAACATCTATCAAAAATACTTCGGTTAATCCCTTTTAACCGGCCATTCCCCTCTCTCTTTCAGGACCTCCCGAAAGACGTTCAATGCTTCATTAACCTTGGGCATTCCACCATAGGGAGCGAGCTGGAAAAACACTTCGGTCAGTTTTTTGGGATCGCAACCCACGTTAAGCGCCGCGTTGACGTGCAAACGCAGCTCTTCCGTTGCGCCTAAAGCGGCGAGCATCGCGCACGCAACCATCTGTCTTTCGGGCAGGGTAAGTACTGTCCTCGAATAGAGATTTCCCGTGATGAACATGGACAGGTCATTGGCAAGATCGCGGTCGAACTCTTTCCATGTTTTGTACGGAGGATCCATCTTGATACCCTTTCCAAAGAGTTTGTTGGCAGTTTCCTGGGTTCTCTTCCTTACATCGTCGTCCATTGCAGGACCTCCTTTTTGCTTGTTTGTGCACATTTCTATCATTTATGGGAAACAGGGGTCAACAGCAAAAGTGACTACGGCCTTTCAAGAAGGGAGAGCACTTCGAAATGGCCGGTATGGGGAAAAAAATCGAAAGGGATGATGTGTTTCGGCTCGTACTCTTGGGCGAGACTTCTCAAGTCTCGCGCGAAAGTAGAGGGATTACACGATATATAGATCAGTTTCCGGGGTCTCATCTCCACTATCGCACGCAGGGCTTCTTTGGTTATGCCGCTTCTCGGCGGGTCGATGATCACCACGTCGCGCCTGTCCGGAGGGCAATGGACGCCGGCCCTTTCCGCCCTGTCTCTGAAAAAGGAGCAGTTTTCCAGCCCGTTGGCTGCGGCATTCTCCTTCGCGCAGGCAATGCTGTCTTTGCTCGAATCGATCCCCCGCACCTCTTTTACCCGGCGGGCAAGGCACAGTTCGATAGCCCCTGAGCCGCAATAAAGACCTGCCACATGCTCGTTCCTTGAGATCCCCGCCTCAGGAATGATGGTTTTGTACAGTTCTTCTGCCGTTCTCGGATTTGGCTGGAAAAACGAGAGAGGATAGATCCTCAAGACGAGGTCGCAAACCGTTTCCTCAAGATATGGCCTGCCCCACAAAAGGGTTGTACGGTTCCCCGTAGTCGTGTAGACGCTTGCGAGTTGCGGCATCGCCTCTTTCAGCGTTTGTGCCAATCCGGCCAACTGCCCGGCAATGCCCGACTCGGAGACGATATTTATCAGGATTTCGCCCGATTGCTTTGCCTCTCTCATCACAAGTCTTTTCAGAGAGCCTTTTCCGCTCGTCGGATTGTGCGCCTTAAGACCCGATCTTTCGACAAATTCCCGGACATGGGGGAGCATCTTCGCCGCAGCCGGACTGAAGAGACAACACTCCCTGACGGGCATAATAGCGCCGGTGTAGGGATGAAGCGGGGAAACAGGTTCGTTCAGGCCCAGAATCGTCTGCCCGCCGGCGTCCTCACCGAAGCTGAATTCCACCTTGTTCCGGTAGAAAAATCGGTCGACGGACGGGACGATATCCGAAATATCGACCTCTTCGAGGTGAATTCCCCCTATCCTTTTCAATGCCTGAAGCAGGTGATTCTGCTTTATCTCAAGCTGTTTTTCGTAGGCAAGTTGTTGCAGGTCGCAACCTCCGCATTCGCCGAAGTGCGCGCAGACAGGCTTTTCTCTGAAAGCCGAACGCTCCTCGAGTTCCACTGCTTCTCCGTAGCCGAATCGCTTGTCGAGCCTCGCAATCCTAATCCGGGCTTTGTCACCCGGCACGAGTCCCGGCACGAAGACCACCATTTCACCTGCCCGCGCTACTCCAAAGGCGCTCGGCAACGCAACATCCGTTATGCTCAGGGAATACTCCTTGCCGATTTCAATCATCCGGTTCCAACCCTTTTCGTGAGTGGAGATTTTACCACCCCATCTAAAGGAATGACTTCAAGACCCCCCTTATGATTTCCGGCTTATCCCGGGTGTTCACCTTCATTACTCTGAAGGACGGCAATTCCCGGGGCTCTTCCATGGTCTGAAGCTGCCTTTCCAGCACGGCTATGTGGCCGTCGGAGATGTCAGTATTGTCTTTCATCCTCTGCAGGACGCGTTCTCTCAGCGTTTCCTCGTCGGCAAGGCAGTAAACAAAGAAGGGATTCAATGTCTCTCTCAGGCAATCCTCAAAAAACCTCAGCCTGTGCAAAGAGGTAAGGAATGTGGCATCCGCCACAACCCTCTTCCCTTTTTTTGCGAGTGAAACGGCCCGCTCCGTGATAATCCGATATGTTGTCTCCGTCATGCCGGGTCCGTATATGTCCTCGCCGTAATCGACATAGACGTGCCTGTTAACTGAGAGACCCGCAATCTCCTTTCGGATCTCATCCGATCTGATGACTACCCCTTCATCCGGAAACAGACCGTTCGCTATGGCCGATTTCCCGGATCCGGAGACGCCCATAAAGACTACCGGATTGAAGATATCGCCATGATCATCAACATAGTGCCGGGCAAGACCGTAATAATCCTTTGCTCTTCTGACAGCAGCCCTCCTGCCCTCCTCGTCGTGCTGGAGCGCATCTGCGGTGAAACCTTCTATCTTTCCCCTTACGACTGCCCGGTAGATCTTGTAGAATCGAAGAACGTCAGGGGAAGCAGCATCAGGAAAGCTTGAAAAATAGGCGTGGGAAACCGCCCGCGCAAGATCAAACCTCCCCTGGTATTCAAGGTCCATGAGGAGGAAGGCTATGTCCTCAAGCACATCGCTGATACGGAACCGTTTATTGAATTCGATGCAGTCAAAAATGATGGGCGGTTTCGTCAGACATATGTGCTTCGAATGCAAATCTCCATGCACCTCCCGCACGAAGCCTCTCTTTTTTCTCGCCGCGAAGCATTCATGATTGTCCCGTATGAAATCTCGCGTGTACGAGGCAAGACGGGCATAGGAAGCCTCATCGATGATGACATCGCGGTACGGAGCGATCTGCTCGAAGTTCTCCTCCGTATTCGTCCTGACTGTTCCTACGCCTCCATAGGGGCCACTTTTATAGATCGGGGCATTCAGATGAAAGCGGGCGATGATCTCTCCTGTCCGGACGAGCCTGTCATGCAGCAACTCGCCCTCTTCTATAAGGTTGTTCAAAACCTTATCCTCAGGTATCCTTTTCATCTTTACGGCATATTCGGCGACCACGGAGTCTTTCAATGGGCGAAACGAGTAATGCTCCCCCTTCCTGTAGATCGGGATAACGCCGAGGTAGGTGTCGTCTGCAAGACGCGAGTTAAGCAGTACTTCTTCCTTACAATAGAAATACCGTTTTGCGAGTGTGGTGAAGTCAAGAAAGCCGAAATTTACCGGCTTCTTGATCTTATAGGCCCTCTTATCCCCAACGAACACGCGAGAGATGTGCGTCTGATAATGGACGATGCGGCTCGGGCTTTCGGGATAGCTCTCGGGCTGCAGAAGGAAGTCTATCAACCCTTGTTCGGAACTCGCCGTTTGCATGTCGAAAAATAATCTAAGACGCGCCGGGCTTTCGCGCAGCAACATCTGTCGGTGTGCAGTGTTTCCACGAAAAAGAGGAGGCCGCGCAGCCTCCTCTTTTATGGAGCTCTGATTCGTGGCCCATCCGGGCTACTTACCTCTCAGCGCATGCCAACTCTTCAGTATCTGACGGGCCATTGCAAGCTGAAAATCGTCTTCATCGGTCTTTAAGGTAGGATCATCTTTCAGACTCGAATCGACTCGAGGTTCCTTTTCGAGTTTCTCCTCTTTGGCTTCATCCGGCTTCTTCGTGCCTTCCAGATGCTTGTCCAGGTCCTTTTCTTTTACGGGAGTAAACTTCTCACCCTTCTTTCTTGTCACGTCATTTTCGATAACAATGTCAGGGTTTATACCGTCCGCCTGAATAAGCCGCCCATTCGGCGTGTAGTATTTAGCCGTCGTCAGTCGTACCGCGGAGCCATCGCCTAACGGCAGAATAGTCTGAACCGAGCCCTTTCCGAATGTCTTTGTGCCCACAATGATCGCCCTTTTTGAATCCTGCAAGGCACCAGCCACGATCTCCGAGCCGCTCGCGCTTCCTTCGTTCACCAGAACCACCACCGGTCCCCCATAATCATCCTTCCTGTTGTGGGCGCTGAACTTCATCTTCTGGTCCGCTTTTCTTCCTTCTATATAGGTGATAAGTCCTTGCGATATAAACTTGTCGGACACTTCGCAGGCCTGGTCCAGAAGGCCACCGGGATTGTTCCTCAGATCAAGAAGAATACCTTTCAGGTCCCCTTTCGCCGACTTTTGAAGCTCTTTCACCGCGGCGTCCAGGTCCTTGCCGGTCCTCTCCTGGAATTGCGTGATCCTGAGGTACCCGTACTTGTCGTCGAGCATTTTATACTTGACGCTCTTGACGATAATGGTATCGCGGAGTACCTGAAAATCCTTGGGAAGGGTAAAACCTTCCCTCATAATGGTCAAGGTCACCGGTTTGCCCTTCTGCCCCCTTATGAGCTTTACCACGTCAACAAGGCTCATGTTCTTCGTCGGCTTGCTGTCGATCTTGACTATGTGGTCCGATGACTTGAGCCCCGCCTTAAATGCGGGCGTATCTTCAATTGCCGTTATAACGGTGGGGAATCCATCCTTTATGGTTATCTCTACCCCAATGCCGCCAAACTGGCCTTTGGTGTCGGTCTGCATTTCCTTATACATCTCCGGTGTGAGAAAAGAGGAATGGGGGTCCAGGGACTCGACCATCCCTTTGATGCCCGCATAGATCAGGTCCCGGTCCTTGACACTGTCAACGTAATTCTTCTTTACAATATCAATAACATCAGAGAATGTCTTCAAGTATTCATATACTTCCTGGCCTTCCGCATTCTTGACGATTCTGTTGCCCTGAGCCCCGGCCATGAAGCCCAAGACAAAGACGGCTACCACCAGGATCCCCAGACAAATTTTAGCTCTTTTCCCCATGTATGTGACCTCCCATTTTTTGAGACATTTTCATAATACTATAAATTCCGCCTGCTTTCAATTCGGTTGGACGCGTGGTATATTCATCGGGTGCAGACCGTCTTCATTGCCATGAGCGGCGGTATCGACAGTTCCTATTCCGCTTATGTGCTCAAAAAGCAAGGATATAATGTAGTGGGGTTCACTTTCGACCTTCTGCCCCAATCTTTTCGTAATGAATGCAACCGGAAAATGTGCTGCTCGGCGGTGAGCACAAATCGAGCCAGGAGAGTAGCGGATCATCTCTCCATACCGCACTACGTCATTAACATGCGGGACGAATTTCAGGAACACGTGATAGAGAGGTTCATTGCCGAATACAGGGCAGGTCGAACACCAAACCCGTGCATCCTCTGCAACAAATATATAAAATTCGCATCATTCCTCATGAAAGCAGCAGGTATGGGCGCTCATCTGGTAGCAACAGGCCATTATGCCGCAATAGAAAAAACGCCGGACGGATGCCGCCTTAAAAAGGGAAGGGACAACGCAAAGGATCAGTCCTACTTCCTTTACCCGATCAGACGTACCGATTTGTCCTTTGTCACCTTTCCACTCGCGGAATGCACAAAAGATCTGGTGAGGCGGGAATTTGCCATGGTAGAACGGGAACCCGCAAAAGCCGAGGAAAGCCAGGATATTTGTTTCATTCC
>MVRP01000017.1 GCA_002067405.1 Syntrophorhabdaceae bacterium PtaU1.Bin034
ACGAGCCCTCCCGTTGTCCATCTCTTCGGCTATGGCCTTTGCCTCTTCTCCGTACAGCAACACGAGTGACAGGTTACTCTGCCTGAGAAAGCGTCCCAGCTCCCGGTGGTATAGGTCCTCTTTTTCACCCAGTTCTCTCATGCCGCCCAAAATGGCGATCCTCTTGCCCTTGCCCGGCAATTCGGCAAGGGTGCTCACGGCCCATTTCATCGATGCGGGGTTCGCGTTGTAGGCGTCGTCGATGACCGTGTAGCCTTTGCGCGACCTTACGGTTCTGAACCTGCCTTTATAAGCCTGGAATTCGGGGATCGCCTGTCTCACCCTCTCCGGGTCGACCCCCATTGAAAGGGCCAGGGTTGACGCTGCGAGCACATTGTAGAGGTTATGCCGGCCGAGAAGCTTAGTTCTTGTAATCAGCTTTCCGCCCGGGAACTTGATCCTCAGATCCAGCCCCTGGAGTCCCCTGTCGCTGATCACCCGAAGGGTAAAATCGGCCTTCTCTTCCATTCCGAACGTGGAAGACGCGTGTTTCCTGCTTTTGTAGGAGGCGAGCGACGGGTCATCCACATTGATGAAAACGACCCCTTCTTCCGAGGTGGCCTCAAAGAGGCTCAACTTTTCCCGGCGCACGCCTTCGAGGTCGGAAAGGCCTTCCAGGTGCGATGGGTTAACGTTGGTGATCAGTGACAGATGAGGCCGAACCATCCGGGCGAGTGTGGCTATCTCCCCCTTATGGTTTGTGCCGAGCTCGAAGATGCCGTACCTGGGGCTGCCTTCGATGGCCAGCAGGGTCTTGGCCACGCCTATCTGGTTGTTGTAGTTCTTTTCGTTAAAAACGATGGGAAAGGAATCTCCCACCAGGTGGACGAGCAGCTCTTTCGTTGTCGTTTTGCCGTTGCTGCCGGTTATGGCGACGAACGCGCCCGGGACCTGTTCCCGCTTGAAACGGGCGAGGTCGAGAAGGGCCTGATTTGTGTCGTCCACAAGAATGATGGTGCCCTTCGCCTTGCCGTAAATGTCTTCCTTTGTCCTGTTGCAGAGGCTGCCGCCCGAGGAACGCCCGTAGGCCGCATCGATAAAAGAATGACCGTCGAAATTGGGGCCCGTCAGGGGAATGAAGAATTCACCTGTGTTGATGGTCCTCGAATCGGTCGAGATAGCGGAGAACTCTCGCCTCTCGATCCGGTGGGCCGTACCCTTTACGCCTTTTATGATCGTGTCAACGGACCACACTGAGGCACTCCTCCGCCACTGCCCTGTCGCTGAAAGGGTAGGTGGCATTTCCTATTATCTGGTAATCCTCGTGCCCCTTTCCGGCAATGAGCACCACATCGTTCTCTTTCGCCATGGCGATTGCTTCCCCTATGGCAGTCCGCCGGTTTTCTATGACCTTGAAAGAGTTCCCGGTGATGCCCGCCCTTATCTCTTCTATAATGGAAGTCGGCTCCTCGCGCCGCGGGTTATCCGAGGTGATGACGGCAACATCGGCCAGCTCGGCGGCTATGCGCCCCATGACGGGCCTCTTTGTCCTGTCCCTGTTTCCTCCGCAGCCGAACACCACGATGAGCCTGCCCGAGCGGACCGCGTTCAGGGTCTCGATCGTTTTCTTAAGCGCATCCGGGGTATGGGCATAGTCGACGAATACATGCAGGTTCCTGTCGGTGGGCACCCGCTCCAGTCTCCCCGGTACGCCCGGAAGCGATTCTATGCCCTTCTTGATGATCCCGGCCGGTATGCCTGCAGCATGGCCGAAAAGAGCGGCAGCCAGGATGTTTGAGACATTGAAGAGGCCCACAAGGGGGGAAATGAGCTCGATTTCACCGCCTTTGACGGCAATCTTCATTGAAAGGCCGTTGATGTCTTCCTTGAAAGAGATCACGTGGGCATCAGCCGTACCGCGGGTACTGTACGTGAGCGTGGTGACGGGAGAGGCGGGAATCAGGGAGGATGCGACCGGGTCATCGATGTTGATGACGGCGTGCTTTTTCTCTTTTTGGCTCTTCTGAAGATAATGGTGGAAGAGCAGGGCTTTTGCCTGCCTGTAGTTCTCGAAGTCACCGTGATAGTCGAGATGGTCGTGGGTAAGGTTGGTGAATATGGCGTTATCGAATTCCACTTCCTCGACCCGGCCCTGGTCGAGCGCGTGTGACGACACCTCCATGACCGCGTGGTCTACGCCCCTTTCTTTCATCGCCCTGAGGAGGGATTGTATTTCCACTGATTCGGGTGTGGTATTCGGCCTCCTGATTACATGGTCGCCATAGCGGTAGGAGATTGTCCCGATCACGCCGGCCTTTTTCCCTGAAGCACGGACGATCGACTCGATCAGGTAGGTAATCGTCGTCTTGCCGTTGGTGCCCGTAATACCGGTCACGGCCAGTTCCCTTGAAGGAAAGCCGTAGAATCTTGCGGCCAGACCGGCAAGCAGCCGCCGCACATCGTGAGCGATAATGAGGCAGGGGATATCTCCGGGCAACGGTTCATCCGAGACGATGACCGATGCTTTTTTCTCGAGCGCTTCCCTGACGAACGATTTGCTCGACCCGGTGGCGAAGAACATGTACCCTTCGGAGACCTCTCTGGAATCCTTGGTGATCCCCCTGATCTCCAGGTCTTCCGCGCTGCCGGTGATCGTCGTTATGGGCGCATGGGCCAGAAGTTCCGTGAGCTTCATTCGTCCAGACCCTTCCCCTGTATAATGCACTCCTGTTCCCCCGTAAGCCTGGAAAAGGCCTTCGGGGACTGGCTCACTACATGCCCGCTTCCGTAGACCTTAACCCGGGAGGTGTGAGCGGCGAGCTTCTTGACTGCGAGCCTCATAGGGAGACTGGTGAGGTTCGGCATCATCCATTCCGCTTCAACACTTCTGCTGACGTCCCTGGGACCCTCTTTGCCCGTTGTCAACTGGAAGCCTCGCGCTCCTTTCGCAATTCCCAGCTCCTTTACCGAGAAGGGGAAGATCTCGTCGCATGTGTTCCCTACATGTTTTTCGTAGAGGGATAGCAGCTTCTCCTTATCCAGCTGATAACCCTTGCCGAGCATGAGGTCTTCGGCGCTCAGCCCGGACTTCGGGCTTATACCCTCTTCCTTCATGAATTCCAATACACGTTTTTGGCCGATTGTAGTAAGAATGTTCCTTATGCCTTCTTCGTCATGATCCTTAAGAATTTCAATGGGTTTTCTCCAACGCACATTATTGTACGCATCCTTTTTTCCGAAAATCAAACTCTCCTTCTCCACCCATCCTTCCCTGATTGCATAGCAAACCAGGGGGATCGAGATGAGAATGGACGGTTCCACTCCTGAGCCGCCCGGAAGGGCTAATTTTTCATTTTTCACGTCCGGGGCAGCATCAACCGACACTGTCTGCACGTGATTTATTTCGGGTGCCTTCACCTTCTCTTCCGTCTCTCTGGCTGCGGCCGGAGCAACAGTGACATGCGCCGCCTTTTCCATGGATGATCTCTTCTGTTCGCCGGTTTCAGCGCCGGCTACAGGCATCATCATGCCTTCCGAAGGGACCTGACGCTCATCCGAGGTCCTTGTCATGCTCATTTTTTGCGGAAGACGAAACGAAACCGATACATAGAGGAGGCACATGATAGCGCAAACAAAGAAAGCCCTTCTTTTGGACTTCTTGTTCATCATCGCAAAACCACGACCTCTTCATCTTTAGCCTTCTTGAGTCCCAGCCTTTCCTGGGCGGCGAATTCCACATATCTTTTCTGGGTGATAGCGGCAAGCTCCATTTTCAGGAACTTGTTCATCTCAACAACCTGTTTTTCCTTCTCCAGCTTTTCCATAAATTGCTGTCTGGCTTCCTCGTGGGCATTCGCCAGAAAGAAGAAGACCGAGACCAGCACCAGGCTGACGACTGCAAAGGCGAGAATGACAAAGCGCGGAAGCGAACTGACATTCACCGAATGTTCGACACGGATAAAAGACCCGCGGCCGGCATAAGGCCTTCCGCCGACGTAACCCTTTCTGTTCATGGCTTTCGTTATCATAGCTTCTCCGCTATTCTCAGTTTGGCGCTTCTGGCCCGCCGGTTCATCCTTGTCTCGTCCCTTCCGGGCTTGATCGCTTTTTTTGTCACTACCGAAAGGAGCTCATTTGTCTTGAAAAGCGTTTTCACCATCCGGTCCTCAAGGGAATGAAACGTGATAACCCCGATTTTCCCCGATCTCTTCACGACCTGTGTCGCGGCCTTCATCCCCTCGTGGAGATTGAAGAATTCCCTGTTTACCTCTATCCGCAGCGCCTGGAACGTTTTGGTGGCAGGATGGATTTTTCCTCTTCCCCTCTTCGCTGCCGCAACAACATCAGCCAGATGCCTGGCGCCCGTTATCGGGCTCTTCTTTCGCTCGTCAATGATCGCACGGGCTATTCTGGGCGCATCCCCTTCCTCCCCGTACTCCTTGATAATGCGGGTCAGTGTCCGGTAGTCGTACCGGTTCACCACATCGTGGGCAGTCAGCTCTTCTTCCCGGTCTATTCGCATATCGAGACTCGTTTCGTCGCCAAAGCTGAATCCTCTTTCGCCCGACATCTGATACATTGAAATGCCGAGGTCAAAGAGGACGGCGTCGACTTCGTTAATCGATTCCTCCTGTAAAATCTCCTTGAGGCTCCTGAAATTTCCCTTCTTCAATATGACCCGGTCCCTGAAAGGCGCGAGTCGCTCTCTTGCTATGGTCAAAGCTTCTTCGTCGGCATCTATCCCTACGAGCTTCAGGTGTCGATACTTCTCGAGCAGGTAATATCCGTGGCCTCCTCCGCCTATCGTTGCATCCACGAACAGCTCGTCGTCCGCATCGACCAGATTGTTCATTACCTCGTTGAGGAGCACGGGAATATGGGTGAATTCCATCAGAGACCGAGTTCAGAGGCTACGTCAGTCATCTTTTCCATGTCGGAAGTAGCCTGCCTGACGATCTCGTTCCACGCCTCTTCAGCCCATATCTCTATCTTCCTGTTCATCCCAACGATCACTACATTTTTTTCTATTGCCCCATAATTCCTTAAGGATTGAGGTACAAGGATCCTTCCCAGCCTGTCTATGGGGCACTCTGACACACCCGAGTAAAAGAATCTCAGGAAAGACCGGGCTTCCTTTTTGAAAGTGGTCGACTTTTCTATCCGTTCCTGGAGCTCCACCCATTCTTTTTCGGGATATGCTGCAATGCAGCCGTCAAGGTTGGTGAGGACGAGCTTCATGGTATAGTGGGATGTGAGAATATCCCTGAATTTGGCCGGTATACTCAGCCTTCCCTTGTCGTCTATCGTGTATTCGTACCTGCCGGAGAACATTCATCCCACCTTATACCACTTCTTCCCACTTAAAAGGCAATATATCTGGGAAGCGTCTGTTTTGTCAAGGCTTTTTTGAAGTTTACGGCGAGTCGGGTGACCTGATCCTTTACTTTGATCGGCCGTAAAAGCGGTGTTCGAATGATCGAAAGAACAGTTCACAAACCGCAGGCATTGAAAGTGTTTAAGTGCAGACAACCGGCCGTGCAATCATGCCGCTGAGACTCCCGCAACCGGAATGACGGGAGCGGCAAAACAGGCAGCCGTCGAACAGAGATCGATTCTCCCGAAATAGTCTTGCGAGGTCTGATCAAGCCCACGGGTGATTTCCCCCCAAGAGACAACGACAAAAAAAAGGCGCCCGAAGGACGGGCGCCTTTCGTTAAAGGCTGTGGGGAATAAAGAAGCGGCGTTAGCCGCCTGCCGCCTGCTTCTTCTTGTAATCTTCAAGGGCCGCCTGTAACGCCTCTTCCGCGAGAACTGAACAGTGCTGCTTCGCGGGCGGCAGGCCGCCAAGGGCTTCCGCAACGGCTTCATTGGATATCCGCAGCGCTTCGTCTATGCTTTTCCCCTTGATGAGCTCGGTAGTCATGCTGCTCGACGCGATCGCGGCGCCGCAGCCAAAGGTCTTGAACTTCGCATCGATAATCTTGCCGTCCTCTATCTTGAGATAGAGCCTCATTACATCCCCGCACGCCGGGTTTCCGACTTCTCCCACTCCGCTGGGGTCCTCTATCTCCCCCATATTGCGGGGATTCATGAAATGATCCATTACTTTATCACTATAAGGGCCTTGTGCCATTATTTACCTCCTGTCACTTTTTGGTAAAGGGGTGACATTTCTCTCAGTTTGTCCACTATGGAAGGCAGGGTTGAAAGGGTGAAATCCACCTCCGCCTCGGTATTGTACTTGCCGAGGCTGAAGGTGATGGAGCCGTGACAGATCTCGGGTGGTACCCCGACAGCGGTCAACACGTGGGAAGCTTTCAGCGTGCTCTCATCTGCCGCAAGCACATTGGATGCGCACGCGCTGCCGCTCGCGGAAGCAATACCGTTCAGATTCAGCCACAATAGAAGCGATTCGCCTTCGACGAACTCAATCCAGAAACTCACGTGACCGGGAAGCCTTTTTGTCGGGTGGCCGGTGAAATGAAGGTATTTGACCTGTTCCTCGATCCCCTTCCACAGTCTTTGGCCCAGGAAGGTCAGCCTCTCCACCTTGTCGGTCATCTCCTCGGCTGCGATCCTGCTTGCCTCCCCGAAGCCGACTATGGCAGGCACATTTTCAGTGCCGGCCCTGAAGCCCATTTCCTGAAATCCGCCCTGGACAAGGCTCCTCATGAGAACCCCATCCCGAAGGTAGAGTCCCGCCACCCCTTTCGGCCCGTTAAACTGATGGGCAGAGATGGTCATTGCATCGACAAGCAGCTCTTTCACGTCCACGGGAATCTGCCCGCACGTGCCTGCGCCGTCCGAATGGAACAGCACATCCCGTTCCTTGAGGAAAAACCCTATCTCCCTTATGGGTTCTAACGTTCCTATCTCCAGGTTCGCGTGCATGACCGAGACGAGAACGGTCTCTTTCGTGACCTTCTTCTTCAGATCTTCGACGTCGACAACGCCGTACTCGTCAACCTTCGCGTAATCGACCTCGAATCCCATGGATCTCAGGGAATCAGCCTGGTTCATGATCGAAAAATGCTCAATATCAGAGAAAATGATCCTGTTCCCTTTGTTTCTGTTTGCCAGCGCCATGCCCTTTACGGCGAGGTTGTTTGACTCGGTCGCCGACCCGGTAAAAATGATCTCATCGGCAGCCGCATTCAGAAGGCCGGCAACTTTCGCCCGTGCCTCATCCACCGCTTTCCGAGGCTCGCCCCCTTCCTGAATAAGGACCGAAGAAGGATTGCCGAAAAGCTCCGTGAAGTACGGGTCCATAGCCTTTTTGACCCTCGGGTCAACCGGGGTCGTTGCCGCGTTATCGAAATAAATCCTTGTCATGGGACAAATATAATACCACGTCTTTGATTGCGCATGTATAGTCTTTTTGCGACCGGGGTCGTCTCTCACGTTTCTTTTGCAAATCTCCGGGATTCCCTTTAAAATATCCATGCCTCGCAAGAGGCGCCTAAATGGTGAAATGGGCAAAACGGTGAAGCGGCACGTCCCGTGAGCCCGGTTTTCCGTTCGGCGATTTCGCTATTTTGCGCATTTGCCATTCAAACCTGGAACGCAAGCTCCAATAATGGTAATAGAACGAGGAGGCAACATGGAGAAAAGATACTTGCTCGCGCCCGGCCCTACCGCCATTCCGCCGGACGTGCTTCTAAAAATGGCAGAACCCATGATCCATCACCGGAACCCGCTTTTCGAGGTGGTGATGGAGAACGTCCGGGAAGGGTTGAAACATGTCTTCGGGACGAAAAACGAGGTGCTTATTCTCACGTCTTCCGGTACCGGGGCCATGGAAAGCGCCGTGACAAATACCCTGTCTCCGGGTGATAAGGCGATCTGCGTAAGGAGCGGGAAATTCGGTGAGAGATGGGCCGAAATATGCAAAGCCTACGGCGTTGAGCCGATTAATATCGATTTACCGTGGGGTGATGAGCTTGACCCCGGCCTCGTCGAAAAAACCCTGAAGGAGAACCCTGATGTCAGGGCCGTTTACATGCAGGCAACCGAGACCTCAACCGGTGCCATGTTTCCCGTGAAAGAGGTCGCGGCCATTGTCAAGAACTACTCGAACACGCTTATGGTAGTTGACGGGATCACCGGGGTAGGGGTATTCGACCTGTCCATGGATGCGTGGAATATCGATGTGCTTGTCGGCGGCTCCCAGAAGGCGCTCATGCTCCCGCCGGGACTCGCTTTTGTCGGGGTGAGCGATAAGGCGTGGGAGTTCAACAAGGAATCGAAGCTTCCCAAATTCTATTTCAACTGGGCAAAAGAGCGAAAGAACCTGGAAAAGAACCAGACGAATTTTACCCCCGCAATCTCGCTGATCATAGGTCTCCGTGAATCCCTCCGGCTCATCAGGGAGGAAGGCCTCGAGAACGTTTATAAGAGGATCGACGGCCTTGCACGGGCAACCAGAGAAGGGGCAAAGGCGCTCGGTCTCAAGGTGTTCGCCAAATCCCCGAGCCCGGCGGTCACTGCCATCGTTGCACCGGAAGGCATCGACGGGCAGGAAATCTACAAGACGCTCTGGAAAAAATATGCCGTCACCGGGGCGGGAGGGCAGGACCAGTTGAAGGGCAAGGTCTTCAGGATAGCCACCCTCGGCTATGCGGGAAAATACGATGTTATCACCGCTATTGCAGCCCTCGAGTTCACCTTGAGGGACCTCGGGTACAAATTCGAGATCGGTAAGGGAGTTGCAGCAGCCACGGATTGCCTGAAGGACCTGTGAAAGGCAGAAAGGCGCGAGCGCAAAGGGAATAAGGAGGCTTCTTGACAAAGGTCACGGCTGATCTCCTGATTACGAACGGCCTTCTCGTCGATCCGGCAAGAGAGACGGTTGAACGAACCGACCTTGCGATAAAAGACGGGAAGATCCTCTCCTTTTCGCCAAAAGACGCAGACGAGGTGTTTGATGCCCGCGGCTCTTACATCTCGTGCGGCTTCATCGAGAGCCACCTGCATCTGGAAGGTTTGCATCTTCTGCCCGAGTACTATTTCCGTGCCTTTCTTGCCCACGGCACCACCACGGTCATCACCGATCTTCATGAAATAGCCAATGCCGGGGGCATGAAAGGGATCGAGTGGTATCTCTCCCTCACCGATCGGATTCCTCTAGATATCTTTGTCATGGCCCCTTCGTGCGTGCCGTCGAGCAGGTTCGAGCTTGGGGCCGGCGAGCTGGGTCCTGAAGAGCTCAGCCGGTTGAGGAACCGGAGGAGCGTGATCGGGCTGGGGGAAGTGATGGACCTCGAAGGGGTGATTACGAGGCGAAAGGACGTTATGGAGAAGATCAAGGTCTTCGAGGGCAGGCCGATTGACGGGCACGCGCCCGGCCTTGTCGGGGATGGCCTCGACCTCTATATGTCCGCCGGCATTTTTTCTGACCACGAGACAACGGGCCTGGAGGAAGGGGAGGAGAAGCTGAGGCGTGGAATGCATCTTTTTCTGCGGGAAGGCACGGTGTCGAAGGACCTGAAACAGCTTCTTCCCCTGGTGCGGCCCCGGAATCTCAGTTCTCTCTCGTTATGCACGGATGACCTTTCTGCCCGTGACCTCTTTGAAACAGGCCATCTTGACCGCCTGGTGTCGCGCCTCGTGACGTCCGGTGTCTCTCCTGTCGATGCGCTTAAACTTGTCACGCGCAATCCCGCTAGTTACTTCAATCTGAATGACCGGAACGCCCTCGCGGTAGGGAAGAAGGCGGACCTCGTGATCTTTGACAGGCCGGAAACCATGAGGGTGTCAGCCACGCTCAAAGAAGGAAGGATTGTCTTCAGGGAAGGGGATGATATTTTCGAAAATGGCAACGGTTCCAAAAGCAGGACACAAAAGGCCATGAATGTTGCCCCCTTTTCAATTGAAGACTTGAGACAGAAAGCCAGGGGAGGCAAGGTCCGGGTAATAGGCGTGCGGGAATCGACCATCCTCATGGAGGACCTGACGCGGCACGCCAGGATCGAGAACGGATATCTCGTAGCGGATCACGAACAGGATATCGTGTTTGCCTATGTCTTTGACCGCTATCGGGCGGAAAGAACCTACGGGTTCGGCTTCGTGAACGGCTTTTCACTGAAAGACGGCGCCCTGGGAACAACATACGCTCACGACAGCCACAACCTCATAGTGGTGGGCGACAACATCGAAGATATTCATGAAGTTCTCCAGATACTTAGGAAATGCGGCGGTGGGATGGCGGCCGTGTGCAAGGGGGCAAAAGCCTTTCTTCCCATGTCGTATTTCGGCATCATCTCTCCGCTCGACGCCCGCAGCTTCCTGGAAAGAGAGGCTGAACTGCAGGCCCTGGTCCTGAAAATGGGAGTCCGGCTGAAGAACCCGTTCTTTCAGATGTCGTTTATCTCGCTGCCGGTCATTCCCCACCTGCGTCTTACCACAAAAGGGCTTTTTCACGTCGTGACCGCCCGCCACGTATCTGCCAACCATGATTAGAGCGGTTGTTTTCGACTTCGACGGTACCCTTACCGAGCTGACCCTCAATTTTACCGATCTCAGACGAGAGGTGGAACTGATCGCCGGGAAATATGTGTCTACGGACGCAGTCCGTCAGCTCGACGGCCTTTACATAATCGAGATGATCTACGAAGTGGAAAGAATGGCGGGAGAAGCGGGGGCGGTGTTCCGGGAAGAGGCCTTTACCAGACTCCGGGATCTGGAAACCGAAGCAGCAGATGGCAAGGAAGTCTACCCTTACACACGGGATGTGCTGCAATCGCTTCGCAGACAGGGGATAAAGATCGGGGTGATGACGAGAAGCTGCATAGGCGCATTAAAGACGGTATTTCCTGATCTTGACGTGTATGTAGACGCAGTCGTGACACGGGAAGACATACGGGAGGTGAAACCGGATCCTTCCCATGTAAGAGCAGTGCTCGAGGCGCTCGGCATTGACCCTTCACAGGCCCTCCTCGTTGGAGACCATCCGACCGATGTACTTGTGGGCGAAACACTGAGCGTGCGTACTGCAGGGGTCCTGACCGGAAGAACGACAAGGTCCGAGTTCGAGGAAGCAGGGGCGGACCATGTCTTAGCCGATATACGGGAAGTAGTCAGGATAGTGAATGTCGGGGTGTAAGCCAAGCCCTTCTTTTGGCCTGCCGGCAGACAGGGGCCGCCGGTACCGCCACACCACGGTGGATGTCTTCGGTTCGGGTCTCTTAAGGGGCAGTTGCCACGACGCCTCCAATTGCGCACATTCTTCATCGTTGATCGGCTTACATTCGGCTTTCCGCGCGAAACCCCGCCATGTGACCTTTCTTATGAGATAGGGATGAAAGCCACATGCCAGGCATCCCCGTAGAGAAGGGAGATTCCAAGCTTCGACGTAGGTGATCGCCCATCGTGCCCCTGACTCTCTTCCCTTTTCGGCTACCTGCGACATGGCGGAGGCCATGATCTTCTTTCCCCGATGGCGTTCAGGGACGAAAGCCCCTTCGAGCAAAATCTCATCTTCGGAAACACGAGGAAAATGGGCCTGACGGCGCGCCTGTACCTTATTGTTCCCCGTTGGCGCCAACAGCCACTGGATGAAGCACGGAGAGCCGTCGTCGGTGACGGCTACGTAGCATGAAGGGATATCTGCTTCAATGAATTCCTCCCTCGACACCTGATCCGTCCGCGTTGTTGTCGTTCTGTGCCAAATGCCGACAGGACCAAGAAAGTGTTCCCTGTCGGACGTTTCGAACAACCTTGTCGCAATCGGGATCGAGGCGGGAGGCGGCGTGAAGGATTGACGCAAATCCCTGCGGAGGCCATAACTCGTCTCTCCAGACCAGGCCTGTTTCCTGGTCTCGTAAAGAAAGGCGCCGATAAGCCCCCGGGACAGGAGGTTCAGGCATCTTCTTGCCTTATGGAATACGTTTGCCATTCGAACCTCCCGTTCATACGTGGAGACGGGCTTCTCTGAGCACAAGTCAAGAATGACGAAGGAACAGAGAAGACTTTACAGTTTATTGTGAGTTCAAGGTGGCCACGGCGTGTGCGATATACTCCATGTCTTTTTCGCCAAGTCCCTGGTGAGCTGGCAACAAGAGCACGTGATTTTTCAGGAAGCGCGCTTCCTGAAACCGGTCCCAATCCATATTCCTGTCGAAACCGGGCCACCAGATTGCGGCTGTGATGCCGCGCATCGACAGATGTCTGCAAAGGCTCTCTCTATCACGGCACACCAAAGGAAGGCCGAGAGGGCAGACACCCGGAGGAAGCATTTTGTAAAGGAGGGTAAACCCAGGTCTCCCGGAAAGAAGCGATGCGAGGCAGAGATAGTTGCGACGCCGCGTCTTTATGATCTCGTCCTCATCGACCCCTCTTAACAGATGTGCCGAGAACCATGAGAGTGTTCTGTCGGTGAAGGTTTCTTCGTAATGCATCCAGCCGGGAACATCCGGTAATCCGTCAGTCCCCCGGACCTCCGGGGACGAGTACCACTCTTCCATAGGTACTCCAATAGGTACTCCGTCCTGCAATTCGGAATCGATGCGGTCAGGGTGGTTGTCGAGCGGGCGCTTGCGAAACAAAGATGACTTGAAAAGAGACAGGCTTCTTCTTGTAGCGCTGAGAAGGGGAGCGCTTCTTTTCTTCCATTCCCATGATTGAAGCCGTGGGCTGTTTATCACGAGTACTCCGCCATCGGGAACGGGTATGCTCTTCGGAAGGCTGAATATGGACACATCGCCCCAGCTCCCCAGTTTCCTGTCCTGCCAGGCGCTGAACAGGGCAAGAGCGCAATCCTCGATCAGGAAAAGACGGTGCCGGTCGCACACTTTCCTGATTTCATCGATCGGCTGGGGAAATCCGAAATAGTGCGTCACATGGACGGCCCTGGTTTTATCCGATATGAGCTTTCGTATGTCTTCTATGTCTGCTGTTGCCGATTTATCTACCCTATAGGGGACTATTCTTGCGCCACCCCTGATAAGCGGTTCGATTTCCGCACCGCAATTGTAAGCGGGCATGAGGACCTCCGATCCGCGGAGGTCCAGTAAATCACATAAATGACGAATTGCGGTTCTGCCCTTGTAGGTAAAATGAATCTCGCTGTCCGGGAACCACGACTCGATCCCACCTGTTTTCGGTCTGTTCCTGAACAGTTTTCCAAGCGCGATTGGAGGCTGCATTTCGCAACGAGCTGCGGTCGCCAAAAATGTCATAGTAGATGCTCCTCTTCATGTTTTGTGGAGGCAGACCGTCTGAAGTAGTGTTTCGATGCGGCCTTCTGCCGCCGGGCACCATCTGCATGGCCCTGACCATCAGCACGCCGTCCCTCTCCGGCCTTCCGTCTTGTCGTAAGGCTGGAAGGGGTGGCGGCTGTGGTAATACCGCGAGAGAGTGTAGAACAACATGCCTATCGGGTTTTTTCTGAAAATGAAAATGGTGTATTGCGTTTCCCGTCCATTGGACCAGTCCTTTTTCCACCTATCCTGGCCGCTGCCGAAATCCCATGTGTGGTACTGTTTTTCCTCGAATGCCTGCTCCAGTGCCTTCTTGGCAACAACCATACCCGCGCCCAGATTCTTGAATCGTTCATCCAGGCCTATCTCCAGGGCATGAATGAAGCCGAATGCACCCAGGCAGTACATGAAGGACATGTCATCCCCGTTATTGGCGAGAAGGGTATACCGGAGCCACCCGGCTTTGAACGCCTCGACTGCCAGTTTGTTGTAGAATGTCCTCACCTGCTCGTTTTGCATGATTGCCGTTCCTTCCCGTCCTTTCCATCCATTGGATTGAAGGACATAGCCGCGTTTGAGGTAGTCTGCCAGGTCTTCGAGACCGGATGGCTGCAAGACCTTTAAGGGTCCGTGTTCTGATGATTTTCTCTCGGCCGCCCGCATGTTCTTCTTGAACTTGGATTCCCGGCCGTTAAAGAAGGCTTCGAAGGGCCCTTCCATCCGAACGGTCCAACGCTCTGATACAGGCCGGAGCAGGTAAAAGAAAGATCCCTTCCTTGAGGCTTCTTCTATGTACCGCAATATCAATGAATTCTCGTAAACCTTTCCTAAAACGATCACCTTCCGCTTCGTTACCTCAAAGGCTTTGCGAAGAAGCGCCGCGAACAGGTCGCCTGACGGGCGATCTGAAATGAGGTCGAAAAGGGCCGAGTGGTTATTGGTCATCGACCTCACTGCTTTGATGGACAGGCCTTTTCTCCGGTAGCTTTGCTTCATCAAGGGCAGCACGGCCGTAAGTCTTTCTCCGTCCCTCGCCGCAAGGATCAGCATCTGGCCGGGATGAGTAAAAGACTCTGTCCAGCACCTGTACCATTGATATGAATGGAGCGCATCCCGGTTCTCGCTGTTTTCGAGCAAGCCATTCCACTGCTTTCCTATTTGTTCGAGATCATTGCTCTCCTCGATTACGTCGATCATGTGCCACCTCTGCCAGTTGTCGTCATCCAATCGACATTTTGATCACCTGGACGAACGGTCCTTCGGCTGGTACTTCAACACCATGGAAATATCGTTTCCCATGAAGGGCCACTTTTAGTGCTTCAGTGCTTCAGCCGGGACGAAAGGAAGGATTTCAACCCGATAAGGGCTCCGATGGCTTTTCCCCACCTGATCTCGTAACGCGGCGTCAATTTGCCCCCGAAGCGTCTGTGGAACGCCTCTATCCGGGGAAGCCCCGTGCCCTCCAC
The DNA here is from genome assembly GCA_002067405.1 of Syntrophorhabdaceae bacterium PtaU1.Bin034. The sequence continues at coordinate 14,642 of MVRP01000017.1, forward strand.
GTCCATTTCCCTTAGGCCCAATTCCTCGGAGGCAAACCTTATCATCTCCCACTTGCATAAGGGCGAGGCGCCCGTATAGCTCTTGTCGTCGCTGTAACCCTGCAGCAGGGAATAGAGCCTTCGGTCGTCCCACACGGCGTATGCCGCTGACAGCTCCCGGCCTGTTTTATCAATGCAAAGGAACGATTTGCACTGATTCCTCTTTGCGATTTCCAGGAAATAGGGCTTTGCCTCTTCGACCCTGAAGCGAAGCCCCTGCCTTTCGTAGCTCTGGTTCACCACCTCCACCACTTTCTCAAAAGAGACGTCGGTGACGACTTCGACACCCGCTGTCTTCGCCTTCTTTATCTCCCGGCGCCATTCTCCGTCGATCCCCTCCCAGACCCTGTTGGGGTCGGAAATATCGAGGAGATAGGTGTAGCACGGCCGAACAACGAAGTTATCCCAAAGGAACGGGAGCATGCACTCCACTCCCGGTGAAAAAGGAGACATGCCCCAGGGGTATTGGTCCGGCAAAAATTCGGCAAAAGACTTGGCCACTTCTATCTGGAATGATATTTGGTGCGCAGGACCTCCTTCGGGTTTTTTTAATACAAAGCCGGAATAAGGGGTCAGAAAAGGAGGCGCCACTACAGGCCGGCCGAGCAGGCTTTTACGGGAAGCAACGTAGCCGGCAACGAGATTCCCCGATTTGTAGGCGCCCCACACGTCGAAGGGCCTGCCGGACGCCTTGAGCCAGTAAGACTTATGAAAGAGCGTGCCATTTGCTGAGGTGGCAATGAAGTTGTCCCAGGACTCGTAGTCTGTTTCTTTGATTGCCGCTATCTCTACACTCATAAGGATACCTCCTTGAGGTTTTCCGACTACCCTGGTCTTTGGAGCGAAGAGAGTCCGGAAAGCAGTCCTTACCCTTGGCAGTCGACCATGTGAAAAATCAGAACCGGGAGACGGAAAGGATAGTTGATCTTATTGCGTGCCTGTCGCCAACAAAGTCAGCTCGAGTGGCACCTCAGGCTCAACAGGATGGAGCAGCTCGTCTTCCGGAACAATACCGATCTTCTTCGCCGGCCTCCCTATCCATACCTCTCTTTCCGGGACATTCCGGGTTACCAGGGCACCGGCTCCTATCATCGCGTTATCACCGATCACCACGCCGGGCAGCACCTGCACTCCTATCGCTATCCTTACGGCCCTTCCTATCCTGTACGGTTCCAGGACAAGGGGGTAGTTGCGACCGTGAACGATCTTCTTCGTGTTGGCTCCGATAAAGAAAGGGGCGATAAATACATCCTCGCCGATGCTGACTCCCTTCGTAATATGACATTGGGCGTGCACCAGGGTTCGGTCTCCTACCGTGCAACTACCTTCGAATACCGTCATGTGTCCAATGACGCAGTCCGAACCGATGTGGGTATTCGGCCGTAAAACAGCGTAATGCCCGATTATGGTGTTGTCACCGATCGTGCATCCCCTCTCGATAACGACCCCGAACCCCAGTCGGACATTGCGCCCGAACCTGACTTCAGGATGGATTGCCTCGTTCAGTAGTGGTACATATCTGTTGCGCTGGTCCATGGGACACCTCCTGTTTTTGTCTTTCCGTACTACTCAATGCGCTGCTCCCGACTGCACCTCTGGTTATTGTTATTGGTCGCATCCTCACTATGGTATGAAAATCAAAAGGCCGGCAAGGGCTAGGCCGTCCCGCACAAAGGTCGAGACATGGGAATGACTTTCCCGGGTGGAAGCAAGCTCCGGCTCGAGAGGTCTTTTTTACGACATAGGTATATAAGCCCCGGCGTCACCTTGAGTCCCGTAATGGCGGCAATAAGAGGCATGATCCTGTAATAGAGGAAATATTTCGCTCCTCCGGTCGAAACATCGCATGGTTTTCGCTCGAACCCTTTGACGGAGATCAAGTGGAGATCGCAGGCACCAAGCATTGTTTTCATAGACCTATGCGAAAACGCAAAGAGCTGGTCCCCGAAAATGTCGTTGGTGATCCCCGTGCTGTTCCACTTCAGATAAAAGTTGAGCAGAGGCGTCCTGTTCGTCACCCTGATTACCGCTATGCTCCTGTCTGTCATCGCCTGTTTTAATTGCCTGAGATAAGCCGGAGGGTCGGGTGAATAATAGAGCGTATCGATAACGGTGACGATATCGTAGGTCTCTTTTCTTTTCAGGCAGTCTTCTATATTCTCAAAAACACGAAACCGGCCTTCCCTGTTCAATTTTCTTCTTATTCGATTAGCCGGCTCGATTCCGTCACACTCACAACCGGCCTTATCAAATTTTTCCAATAAATGCCCGTAAGAGCATCCTACGTCAAGCACCCTGGTTCTCTTGCCGTTTTCTCGATATGCAGAGAGCGCCAAACGTGTGATATGCTCAAAAAAGACCGATCTTTCCCTTCTCCATCTCTCTTCTTTTTCCGGATCGGTATACGCTGCCATCTCAAAATGGGGTTTCAGTGCGATTGTGCCCGGAATATCCCGCCAATAGCATCCGCAGTCCATACATTTCCAGACGTCGGTGTTTATGTCGTCGGAGGGAAGGCGGAAGGGAAGGGTTGTTGCGAACCGTGTCTTGTTCGAATTACAGACAGGGCACTTCATTTATTCTCTTATGGTTTTAAGACCAGATACAGGGTTGTGTGGGCACTTGTGTGCTAAACAAACGATTTAAAACTTTTTATGGACTTTTTGCTTTTCTCTACGATATAATTCCGGGCCGTTGCACCACAAGAAGGATGAGGAGGTCCCATGCCGAACAAAAAAATTCTATCCCTATTCAGCATCGCGTTTTTTTTCTTTGCCGTCCTGTCTGTATTTTCAACGTGTGAAGCAGCGTCCGTTTACGGATGCCCGTGGAACTCGGACGGTCTCGCAAACCTGGAGATAGGCAAATCGTCCGGGCGCGCCATAAGCTACAGGTTCCGTGCCGAACACACAGGCACGGCTGACCGCGTACTCATATATCTGGTCTTCGGATCCGGGGGATATTATGCGGGAAACGGCGGACAGATCCTGATGCAGGTTCAAACGGATGACGGAAGTTCCAGCCACAATCCCTCGGGTACGGTGCTTGGGGAGAGTCTGGTCACTAACCCTATGGCACAATGGAATAGGACCTTCGTGTTCAACAAGCCTGTAGCCTTCGAACAGGGAAAGCTCTATCACCTGGTTTTCACGAACCCCCATTCCGACCCGATAAGCAACTACGTATCGATTGACGACCTTCACAACTCCAGGAACCAGGCCAACATGCAGCCGGGAGTGAGTGACACCGACCTGGCGGTAATCTGGAAACCCTCGGGCGGAAGCTGGGCAGTCAACTATAAACACACACCTATCTATTGCCTGCAGTTCACTGATGGATTTAAGCAGGGCCAGGGATATATGGATGCAAAAATATCAAGCGGTTCCATATCATTTTCGGGAAACAGCAAGGTAAGGATGAGTTTTACGGTAAGCGGAGGCAGCAGAACCGTCACGGAAGTCTCAGTCCGGTTAAGAAAAAACGGGACCCCCGGAAATCTGGGGGTGAGACTCGAGACCGGATCGGGAACGGTTGTGGAGGAAGGATCTATCCCTTCTTCTGCGGTAAGCACAAGCATGAACTGGGTTACCTATAAATTCACCACGCCGCGGGTCCTCGAATCAGGAAAGGGGTACAATGTCGTTTTCAGCGCGCCTGCCGGAGATTCGTACACTACTTACCCGATTCAGAAAGGCAGATCGTACGGCTGGACCGCAGGCACATTTACCGACGGCCGCTATGAGTATACAACTGGCTCATCATGGCAGAAATTTCAAGGCAGCGACGATTACGATCTCCAGTGTTATTTTACTGTTTCCTCATCCGATAATCCCGACACGTCCCGTCCCGCTGCTCCTACCGGATTAAGAATCGTGACCGCAGACTGATGATCTACCTGGTGAAGATAATTCCCGGCTCATCGATGAAGCGCGAAGCGGCCACCTGGTCCTTTACCTGATGAAGGTGTCTCCCTGCCCCTGACAAGGTGACTATTCTTGTCAGGGGCATCTTATATGTGTGTATTTCGCATGGTGTCCCGGCTGGTCCGTTCACGTTGACCCGACCCGCATCTTGTGAAGGAGCCCATTTCAGCTCCAGTCTTGTCCGCTCACGAGCAGTGATCGAATCCGCCCAACCTTCCTGCATCCTCAAGTAATCGAGCAATGTTGAGACAGGAACAAACCAGCCGTTCTTTTTGGCCAAGCGCCGGAATTGAACTTCCTGGTCGCCAATTCCGGCATTATAGGAGCAGTTGCGCAATTGGTTTCGGTCGGCTTTGAGCCGACAAGATCGTCCAAAACCGATGTCTTTTATGAGTCGTAATTTTCGTTCCTTTTAACCGGTATGTCATGGTAGCTGGCCAGGATCACCTCTGACCGGTAGAGATTGTTTCGGAATCTTTCGTCCGTCAGGATCTGCCTTTCTTCTTCGCGACCTTTTACATAGCCCGATATGGCTGGCAGATCCTTGTCCACGTATGCGGGATGGACCCAGAACTCGTTAAAACCGTTCGGCACGTGCGTCAAAAGCGAAAGCCACGCATCAATGGAACGACTGACCGAACCGGTGCTGTCAACGGGAAAAAGCCCTCGGTCCGGCATTGCCAATCCGGAGCGTTTGGCCCTTAACCGGAGCCACGAATTCCAGAGGCCTTTGATGAGGCCCACCGGCCTTCGGAAAAAGAAACGGAAGGGGGAGATTCCTGTCCTGCCATCGAAGCAGACGGTTTTGTACCGATGGGTCCTTATCCTTCCTATGCCGTGAGCTTTCGCGATGTCCAGGAAGACCGGATAATACCGGGGTAAGCGATGCTTGGCCATATGGGCGTCAAGATGGGTCAGGGACCCGGCCAGGTCGCGACACAGGTTCACCTGGGCAAGAAGCTCTTGCTTCAGTTCCGGCAGCTTGATGTGACCGGTCAGAAGCTTCACATCGAACTTTTTGCCCCAGAAACACCCCTCTTTATCGACGAGGCTCCTTACCATATCAGGAGGGAGAACGGGCCGACCCACCACCGGGTTGAGGTGGCACCCTACGGAGAGGCGGGGATGCTTCGCGGCGAGGGGAGACAAATCTTCGGCATAACGGCCATTGACATTGGCGCTGATGCTGCTTACCGTGCCTAATTGGATACATTCCTCGACAGCCCGGTTGATGCCTGCGGTGAGACCGTATCCGTCTGCGTTGATGATAAGATATTTGCTCATTGCGGTCTCTGCCTTAAATATCCCGCGATCCGCTGCTTCCATCTGAAGGCACGTTCACCGGCGTTTCTGAGGGGAAGCACAAAGGCGTGCCTTGTTCTGACCACTCTCGCTACCTCGACTTCGACAGCGTTGAGCTTTTTTTCCATTCGCCTCCTCCGCCCATGTCATAGACAACCGCTCCTCGCGCCTTCCAGTAACGCATGGCATACCATTGGACTGCCTCGTTAGGGGAAAGATGCTGGTATTGCCTCCATGAAGCGGATGCCCACCCGTACATGACGCGCCTGAAGCCGGGGAAAATACCGGTGGCAATGCATGTCCCCTCGGCACTTCTGGCCCGGACGAGGAGAAGGTTCCCCGTGGGGTACAGGTGACGTATTAAAGCATTGACCCGGTCAAGGCCGTAAGGCGGCACCAGTCCGTGCTTGGCAAACACGTCCTTTAACTGGTTGTAAAAATCTTCGGCGAAACCGTCATCGGCACGGGCCTCTTCGATCACGACTCCCGACCGGTCGGCCTTCCGTATACGCCTCCGGCAGTTACTTTCAAAGGAGGTGAAAAGCTCCTCTTCACTCTTCGTCAGGTCAGCCATAAAGGTGAGGGACCGAAGCAAGGCATAGGGTGTGCCGCCCAGATCTTCTGACACAATCTTCGGGTCAACAACTCAAGGTGTCGGCAGCCCAACCTTGTGAAAGCAAATGACGCAACCGCATCGAGCGCCTCGATGGGTGACACGCCGGACGCCAGGTTGAAGCCCAGGGATTCCGTTGTCCATCCCTTGAAAGGGCTCCCCAGTATTTTGAATCCGAACTTCCTTACCACAAAGCCCGAGAAGTACCCTGCGGTGCGTCCCATCGATTCAAGCCGGAGGATAACCGGTCTTGCCTTCTGTGTCTCCGAGATAAAGTCGAGCCATGGCAATGTCTGGAATAATGTCCTGTCTTCGAGGCGGTCAAGATCGTCCCAGTTAACATCCTTTACCGGCTTTACCGTGATCATCAATCGTCTCCTTGCTGCGGCTTCAGCACCGGCTTGCGGACAGGTGCTTCAGTTCCGGGTCATAATCTCTTCGTGCTTCCATCCTTTTGAGCGAGGATGGCCGGTCGAGCAGGTCGAGGTAGAAACGGGCAAGCTTGGATGCTTCTTTTTCCCAGACATAATGTTTCTGCGCCATCGTCTGAAGCCTGGATCCCGGGTCGTCTCCCTCTTCCATACGTCTCAGTGTTGCCACTATCGCATCGGCAAACGTGTCCGGCGTTCCGGCCTTGATGCATGTTATGCTCGCTGCGCCAGCCCCGGCCCGGGAAATGAGTTCATCGAGCACCGGCATGGTCGATGTGATCACCGCCGCACCGCAGGCCATATACTCGAAAATCTTCACGGGAACGGCTACTTTGAGGTTCACCGTTTCAAAAGGATGGATGTCGAGCCCGATTCGTGCGCTGCCGAGCAGAGAAGGCACATCTTCATACGGTATCTTGCCCAGAAGGGTACAACACCGGGGAACGAGGGACGCCAGGAAATCATGGATTTCAGGATGAAGTCCCGCCACACAGATCATGATACCGGGCTTCTTTTCATTCAATAACGCTATGATTTCTGCAAGAAAACGAGCCCGGGGTTTTGAAAGGGTGCCAAGATGAACGAGATCCCACTTGCGTCTGCCGGCGGGCATGCTCTTTTCGCCGGCATGACGGTAGAACTGAGCGGAGGGGAAGTTGTAGACAGCTATTTTCCGGCTATGGTGAAATCGCGCGGCCAGAGGATCCGTTACCGCAACCACCCCGTTCACCATCCTGACGAAGGACTTTTCAAAGACGTTCACCGCCAACCGCACCGACGGCTTCATAACTCGAGGGATATAGCCACGGATGGCAATAATCCCCGAAAAATCTTCATGGACGTCGTACACGATTTTAGCCTTGGGCATCATGACCCTGAGCAAGGGAACAATTTGAAGCAGCTCCAGGTCGTGCAAATGCACGATATCCGGTTTTACCGATAGGGAGAGGAGTTCCGTGATCCACGGCTGAAAGAGAAAACGGCGAAAAAGGTTTTTGGGGTCCGGCGATTTGATGATGCGTATGCTGTTTTCGTCTGTTTCTGCGTCCGGGTGGGGGCCCGTGATCACCACTTCCGCACCCATACCGGCGACGCTGCGTGCTTCCTTGTCATAAATTCTATGGTCCCTGGCCTTATGGCCGGTCGTCATGAAGAGTATGCGAACACCGTGGAGCACGTTACAATTCGTTGAAGCTGATAAGCTCAATGTTGTTCCTCTTCCAGATTTCCTTAAAATCGGGCGACAAGAGGATGGCATGTTCTTTCCTGCGCTCCTCCACATACGTTGCGTATCGCCGGAGCGTCTCGTCGGGGAACCCGGGATGGCAATATATCTCGTTGGTGCCCGCAGGAAGGTTTTCCCCGACGGCCTGCCACGCCACGTAATCCGTCTTTCTCTTTCCGTTTGCGTGTCCGATTGCCACAAGCCTGTCCGCCATTTTAAGGCCGTGGAGCCGGGCCACACGGGATAGGCACAGTGTATAAAAGTGGCGCGCCGCAGTCCGGGGATGCGTCGAATAGTGTACGAGAGGGCTTATGCGCGGATTTCCCGTTTCGATACATATCCTGTGCAGCGGTGCACGCATCCTGCTTATGCCTGTCGCCTTTGCCACGTTAAGGAACGTCGGGAAAAACCAGGGGTGCAAGTGGCTGTTCTGATGGCTGTCGAGGTGGCTCACCGGTATCCCCATTCGAAGGACTTTTTCGGTCTGCTTCGTTAATTCATGTAGCAATTCATCCTTTTTTATATGTCCCAACCGTAGCCTGCGCAGGAAGTGACCGTTCCAGAACTCACCGTTCGGGTCGAGCAAGCTGGGAATTTTTTCCGGACGCGAGACAGGTTTCCCCACTATCGGGTTCAGGTGAACGCCTATCGATATATGAGGATAGGTCGCGTGAAAGAGCAGGAGTTGGTTGACCGCTTCAAAATTGGTATTGACACTGATGCTGGTGATCGCACCTGCGGCCGCGGCCTCGAATATGGCCATATTGGCGCCGTATGAGAAACCGAATCCATCGGCATTGATGATGAGCTTTCTTCCTGAGCGAACGACCCCGGTCATGCGCGCCATCCGGCGGAGACCCGGCGCGGGCTCATGGCGTCACTGCCCGCCCCGTGAGTTATCCGTACTTCCGGCATTTGTGCCTTCCACCAGTCTCCTGCATCGGCTATCGAGCCGATAAAAGCGGACTGTTGCGACGCCCATTCCAGGAGAGAGCGATAGAGATCAAAGAGCCTTGGGTAGCGCCGGACTCTCACCGCGTCCGAATGCCACAGGAGCGCTGCGACACCTCCCCATTTCTGCACCTCCTTCAGGGCGCGCAGGCAGGTATCGAGCATTTCTTCGTACGATCCCCCCATCCTGAAAAGTGCCTTGTCCTGAATGACGAGCGGTATCTCCCATACATTGATCTCTCGTTTTTTGGTCAGACTGAAGGGCTTGTAGGGATGGCAGAAACACGAGCGAAAGCCGACATGGTCGTTAAAACCGTAGGTTGAGTCATATTCAATGCGGACCCGCTCCTGTGCTTCCCACGTATCATTCGCGTTAAACTGGAGGAGATGGTGCCTTACGCTCCATATGCGCCCTCCCACGATGGTTTCCAAAGCTTTTCTCTGCCGGTCGAGCAGCAGGGGATCGCAAAAACTTCCGATTCCTGCATGAAGCCCGATCTCCCATCCCGAATCCTTCACCATGCGAATCGCGTGAGCGAATTCATGCCAGCGCTTGCCATACACCACCTTTTCGCTGTATGAGTGGGGTTCGTCGAGCCTGCTTGCAGAGTGAACGCGCGGAGGCAAGAGAAAGAACGTCGACCGGGCGCCGTACGTTGATTCAAGCGTGCAGAATTCGTCGAGAAAGCGCGCATCTCGCGGCCTCAGGACATACTTGAAAGCTGCTGCGGCAAGGGAAACCCCGGCATAGGCCGCCAACTTGGTCCTGGATGCGAATTCCCGGCTATGGAGCGCCGATACAAGGTTGTTTCTGAAAGCCGTAACGGAATATCGGCTTAACGTGTCGACATCGTGGGAAAGGGCAATGGCAAACGGTGCTTTTTCAGGCACGTGACGGGCCGGAGATACTTCCTCTATTTTTCTCCTCAGCACCTCTATGTAGGTGTTGGCAAGGGGCCGGTCATAAAGTTTTAGCCGTGCAAAAAGAGAATCCCCGATCACGTGCCGGCCGAGCTCGTCCGTACGGCACGCTGCCCGCTCCTCCTCGCAGGATATCAGAGAAAAAACAGCGCTTACCGCATCGAAACCCAATCGGCGGCCGTACGCAAGGAAAAGAGGCTCCCGCCTGCCGAACAGGACGGGTATGCCTTCCAGGTACTTGACCTGAAAGGGCCACGTCAATTCTTCGTAAGGAACAAAGAGGTGGTATTCGCCCTTCGTTGTCTCTTCTTCAAGACCGTAAAAAATGATGCATGTCTCTCCCCTGTCGGCCCTCTCCCCTGTCGGCCCGTCCGTAATACGAGCCGACATACGTAAGGATCGGGCGATGAGTGCCCAGGCATATCTCAGAAGCTCAAGCCTTTCTTCAGGAATTCTTCTGTCTAAGAATATTGTCAACTGCATAGATGATCCCGAAGCAGGCAAAAAGTTCGCGGTTGCCGTTGATATCGCCGGAGAACAACGAATTGACAAAGGTGAACAGGACGAGGAAGCAAAGCGCGTAGGCAAGGGCATTGCGTTCGCCGAACTCCCGGGCTACACCAGCGGTCTTGCGGAAGACGGTGAGGAGCATAAACGCGAGGACCAAAAGGCCGAACAAGCCGTTTTCACACGCGATTTCCCCGATCAGGTTATGCGGATAAGCTCCCTGGTTATAATCCGCTACATCGATGTGGCCGGAAAGATGATGGAACCCGCCTGTCCCTATCCCGATGAGAGGTGCAAGAAAAGATGATCTGGCGCCGTTGAGGGCAGTGGTAAGAAGCTCGACCCTCTCGGCTTTCGCATACCCGATATTCTCCGCCCGCCAAAGAAGCGTGTAGAAGTGACCTTTAAACAGGAGAAGAAAACTGAGCAATACGAGGGTGATCAGACCCCCGACGAGTACGATTCTTCCCTTTGACTTCCAGGTGATCGAACCGAATAACCAGGCTGCTGCAAGGGAAACAAGAAATGCGACAGAGGGACCCCTGGACGCGGAAGAGAAAAGGCCGAAGAGGCTAAGAAAAAAAAGGGGGAGGAGAAAGGGCCAGGACCTTCTTCCGGCAAAGATGAGGCCCGGAATCACGATTGCCGAGAAGCCTGCTAATCTGCCGAGGTTTATGTTGTTCGAGCCGAAAGCGGTGGCCACGCGATACGCATCCTCTTCAATGGGCACGCTGGTAATGGAATCGAAACAGGCGACCGACGATATGGCCAGAAAGGCATACAGGAAAAGCCTGATCCGATGGAGGTTGTTAAATAAGACCAGGGGAGCGAAACAGGTCAGAGCCGTGATGGAAATGAACCTGAGTGCTTTCTGGGTTCCGTAAAGGGGTACAGCAGTGTATGCCAAACCGATGAACAGCACGACGGAGAGCAGGAGATAGCTGATGATAAGCCTGGAGCTGTTCCTTAAGGTTTCGGTAACTTTGAAACCTGGCTGGCAGAGCCTGATTATTGCACCGATGGCGACCAAACCCATGAAAAGGATGGTTAAATCGATTGGAAGCGCAGGTATTCTGGGATCTCCCTTGAAGAGAGGCGCGTTGAGAAAAAGGGCGAATGTTATCTCCGGAAAGGCGATAAGAAGAAAGGCGGAAGTGACAATACCGGCTACCCGGTAATCAAGGGCGATGAAGACTATCCCCAGTGCCAGCAAGAGGAAGAGGAGTTTGTTGTTTACCGGTAAAGGGCCGGAGTCTGTTACGGCAAGCGTTTTCATTGTAAGATCCTCTCGGTAGACTTTTGCAAGCTCCCTCTGGTGCTCTGCGATCATGCGAACGCTCCTTTTATCCGGGGGAGGTACCGTTTCAGCCAGCCGGAAAACAGCCGGGTTTCCGATGGCGTGACACCCCGAAGGCAAATGATCAGCGTACTGTATGATATGAAACCGGCGATGGCGCAGACCATCAGCCGGGGTACGAGAGGGAGTGAGACGTGCCGGCAGAACCATAGCACGACGGCCATCCCTGCCGAGGCCAGGAGCGATTTGAGCAAGTAAACACGGCCAATCTCAAGAGAGAGGAGCCGGCGGGACCTGATGTAGGTAATCACCAGCAGCACGGCATAGGAGATGACCAACGACCAAGCAGCGGACACGAAGCCGAAAACGGGAACAAGCATGCTGTTCAGGCCAACGTTGACGATGCTTGCAGCCAGGAAATTGATGAAGGGCTCGCCGGTCCTTTTTCTCAATGCATAGGTGCGGTTCAGCATTTGCGTGTAGCCGTGCATGAATGCGGCAAGGCCGACATAACCCATGATCGGGACGGCAGGGAAATAATCGCGTGTCGATACAAGGGAGACGAGCTCTTTGCCGAGCAGGAGAAGCGCGGCCAGGAAGGGCACTGCGCACAAGGTGTAGTAACGGAGCATCCTGTTTAAGTAATCAACGGTGACATGCTGCCCCTGTTCTTCCCACGACCTGAACATGACGGGGTCTGACGCCGTGGTGAGCACCACGAGCACGATCTGCATCCACTGGTAGGCAATCATATGTCCTATGCTGTAAACAGCCACTTCGGAAGAGCCGGCATAGGCCTGTATGAAATACCGGTCAGCCATGCCGAGGACCAGGGCGGTCAGCTGCATGCATACGAGGGGAGCACTGTAGCTCACGAGGTCCCTGAGGACCGCCACAGAAAAGCGATACTGCCTCAATATGGTCACGATGCGGAAGAACTTACTTGCTCCGACCCATACCACCGTGGCGGCTATAGGAATGTTGAGGCCTATAAAAAAACCCTTCATGCCGAGATTCAAATGCAGAGCGAGGAACAACCCGGAACCGAGACCCCCGAGCACTCTCAGCAAGGTAAGGCCCACATACACCGTTGACCGCCCGCTTACCCAGTAGGCAGAGGAAATAGGGGTAAAGAGGCTGAGGAAGGCAGAGCCGATCACTGCCACGATCATAAGGCTGTAAAGCTGCGGCGCCATGGTGTGCTTGAAAACAAACAGAAGAAAAAGGCAAAGGGCCGTAAAGCAGAGAACAACAAGTGCCTGGGAGACAAGCACCGTCCGAAGTAGTTCCGGATAACGGGAACCGGTCCGGAATTCCGGAATAAACCGCGCAATCGCCCTTTCGATCCATAGGCCTGTTACCATGCTGAGACCGAGATAGACGCCATGGGCGAGGACAAAGTGGCCGTATTCCGCCGGTGCAAAGAATTTGCTGAGAAGAGAGGCGGTGCAGAGACCCACCAGCCCCTGTATCACGATGGTCGGAAAATAGAGAATCAAGGCGGCTCCTGTTTGCCGGCCCAGGTTGCCCGTCCGCATCTCTTCGCCGACCGTGTTTTCTCCGGCCGTTCTCTTTATTTGTTCTTTGGCGGTGCTGCTTTCTCGTGAACTCATGAAGAACCTTTCAAGCCGGATCCATAATAGGGGTTTTCTTCCGGACCGGGCTTTTGTTGGCGAAATGCTTCAGGATGCCCCAGAGTGTGCCTGCTCCATACGCCACATGGTACGCGAAGAAGAGAAAAGGAAGCACCGGCATCATCCACCAGCCGAGACCTCTCGCCTGCTGATACGAGGCACCGAGGGCGCATACGGCATACGCACCAAGGAAGGCAAAGAGCAGGGAGAAGGCCTTGCTGGAATAGATCCCTATGCCGGCCAGGCCGATCAAAACGGTCACAAAGAGGAAAGGGACCGCGTGTCGCACGGCAAAGGTATGGGGGGCCATCAACCACATCCAGATGTTCCACGTGCCGTTGGCAAAGGCCTGCTTCATGAGGCCCGCCAGGGTCTCCTGGTTAAAATAATCTATTCTGATATTCGGATCGAGCCAGATTCGTCCTCCCCTGCTTGCAAGACGGCGATTGAGCTCGTAGTCGGAATTGCGGACGAGCCGTTCATCAAACAGGCCTATCCGATCGAAAACCTCGCGCCTGTAGCAACCATATGCCACCGTGTCCGCAGGCCCCTCCTGCGCATTTACCCTGAACCTGGCATTGCCCACTCCAAACCGGTGCGTGGTGGCGGCCTGAACCAGGCGGGCCTGAAGGGAGCTATCCCCGGGGAGCGTCCGCAGCCAGCCCCCTACATTGTCAGCACCGGTTCTTCGGGCTGCTTCAAGGCAAAGAGACACATAGCCCTTTGGATATTCCGAGTGAGCGCTGAGAAAAAGGAGCCATTTCCCCCTTGCAGCCCTGATCCCCAGATTGAGACCTATGGGAGCGATGCGCCTGGGGTTAAAAAGTATCTTTACGTTCGGATTGATTTCGGCCCATCTTCGAAGAAGAGCCGGGGTTGAATCCTGTGACATGCCGTCTACTGCAATGATTTCCAGTGCACCGGGAGGCAAATCAGAACAAAGTACCGAGCCGAGGCAACGGTCGATAAACTTCTCTTCATTTCTGCACGGGACGATTACGGAAACTTCGGGCTCCACCTTATTCACCCTCACGAAAAATTGTTTTTTGTGCAGTGCTACCGGTCGTTTGCAGCTATGCGGATTACACCCCCTGTGTATGCCTGGATGCCGAAGGGGGAAGCTCGATCGCAGGTATCGATCCGGCGTGCGAGGAATAGAAGTTCTTAATGCTCTCTGCCGTATGGGCGATTTCCCTGTCGGAGAAGAGCGGCTCCATGGGAAGGCTGAGCACCTCCCTTGCTGCCGCGGATGTTTCCCGAAGGTCTCCGAAGACCGTGCAGCTTTTCTCAAACGTTGCCATTTCATGAAGAGGAACCGCGTAATACACCATGGAATCGATGCCCTTCGCAGCCAGATATTCCTTTAACGCATCTCTCGTGCCGCCGAGGGTCCTGATGGTATACTGATGATAGACGTGTGTGCCGTCCCCGTTGCTTCTGGGAACAACGACGGCCTCCGTTTGCGCCAGGGCTGCCGAGTAGAGGCGTGCGAGGTGACGCCGCCGCTCGTTGAAGGTGTCCAGATGCTTCAGCTTGGCAAGAAGTATGGCGGCCTGGAGGGTATCGAGGCGCGCGTTGTAGCCGATATGCTCCACATTGTACTTGTCCTTGCCGCCGTGCTTCGTCAGCATTCTTATTGTCTGCGCCGTTGTGTCGTCGTTCGTTGCGACCATTCCGCCGTCGCCGAAACCTCCCAGGTTCTTGGAGGGGAAGAAGCTGAAGCAGCCTGCATCGCCGAGAGAGCCGAGCTTGCTGCCCCGCCATTCGGCCCCGAACGCCTGGGCCACATCCTCGACCACGAACAGACCATAGGTCCGCGCAAGTGTCATGATCTCATCCATGGAGCACGGGTAACCGTAAAGATGGACGGGAACAATGCCTATTACATTGGTTGAGTGGGAAAGACATTCCCGGATGCGGACGGGATCGATGTTATAGGTGTGGGGGTCGATATCGACGAATACGGGTGTGGCCCCGGCCCGGAGAATGGCGTCGCCCGTGGCGGTGAACGTAAAGGGCGTCGTAATAATGCCATCTTCCTTGTCGAAATATTCCTTACCTTTCAATTTGATCGCCATTGCCCGCAACGACAAAACCAGTGCATCGGTCCCGGAGGAGCAGCCGATGCAGTGTCCGACCCCGAGATACGCGGCTATTCTCTTCTCCAGCTCGGCTACTTCGGGGCCGAGGATCCACTTTTGGTGTTCGAGGCAGCCTTCGATTGCCGTCCGAATGTCGTCCTTCATGTAGTCAAATTCACGTTTCAGATCCAGCATGGGCACCTTTTCCATCACTCCTCTCCTCTCTTATGATGTGGTTTTGTCAAATCTTCGTTCTTAAGGTCGTCTGTCGGGTGGCCAACGGCATGGAGGAAATACTCCATCTGGGGCGTGCTGCTCCGTTTGCGCCCTCCGACGTACATTCAGTACGCCTCCGGCCAGCAATACTCACAGCCCATCCCCATCTGAAGCATTTCCTCCATGCCGTTGGCCACCCGAGCCGGAATTGAACTTCCTGGCCGCCAATTCCGGCATCATAGGAGCAGTTGCGCAATTGGTTTCGGTCGGCATAAAGCCGACAAGATCGTTCTGTTTAAACAGTGGTCTTAAAGATTTCCCTAACGATAATTGCTCTCTTTCCAGACCCGGAGAATTCCCTTCTCTCGCGAACATTGCGGGAACGTCCGAGGTATCAGGCTGAAGCGGAAGGAGCTTCACTTTTGCCGGGTCGGACGTGGAGCACTTGAGAGCGAAGAAGGGGTTCGGAGGGGCTGTACGATCAATTATTGGAAACTGACGGTTTTGGTATTTCATGATTTGCTCCCCTTCCATGTCTCGTTTAACCTTCTTTCTGCTTGATATTCATGCTCCGTTTTCATGAAACTTTTGACAATACCTATTATGTAATGGTTTTGGATCGTGTGCTCGGTATTTCCGGTCTGCCTGAATAGTCATCAAGCTCCCTGAGGGCCGTTAACGTATTTCCGTGCAAGGCATACTCGTTTCCACAGTAGTCACATGTTGCCGTTCGGGGGGCTTCCGATCCGGGGTCCCCCTTTGTCGTGTCCGCAAGAGGAAATTCGGCTGCGTCCGTATGATGGTGTCCGGAATTCCGAAATTTCAGCGTTGTTCCGCACTTGCATACCCATCCCTTCTGCTTCGCAGGCACACCCGCCACCAGCGCGTAATCCGGCACATCTGCCTTCACGACCGAGCCGCCCGCAACCATGGCGTACTTCCCGATTGTCACCCCGCATATGACCGTCGCATTGGCCCCGATCGTGGCCCCTTTTCTCACGAGCGTCTGCCGGAACTCGTGTTTTCGTTCGATAAAGGCGCGGGGATTGAGCACGTTGGTGAAGACACAGGAGGGGCCGCAGAACACGTCATCCTCCAGCGTCACGCCTTTATAGACAGAGACGTTGTTCTGAAGCTTGCAATGGTTGCCTAGGGTCACATCAGGGCCTATTGACGCGTTCTGGCCGATAACACAGTCGGCGCCTATGGCCGATCCGGATAGGACATGAGAAAAGTGCCATATCCTGGTCCCTTTCCCCACGCGTACATCCCGGTCGACGCAGGCTGTTTCATGGACAAAGAAGCCGGAGCCGTTGCCGTCGCTGTTTGTCTTCTCCGCAGGGGCGGTCGCGCCGTGCGACTGGCCCGACAGGGACTTCTCGGCCGCTGCCAGCACCCGAAGCACCCTCAGCCCTTCATTCCCGTCCGTCAGCGGCTGTTGCCGCGTTATGACGCAATGAAGAAAATGCTTCAGCTCCTCTTTCAGCGGCTCGACTGGTTCGATGGGAACGACGCAAAAGTCGGCCTTCTGCGCTACGGGTATCTTGCCGTCTTTCCATGCGATGGTGTGCGGGTAAAGGAATAGCTTGTCCTTGCTCACGTCATCAAAGACCGCCATTTTGCGCGAGCCGACCACAATGAGCTTCTGCTCCTTGTAAGGGTGCAGCCAGCTCACAAAGATGTGGGCCTTTACGCCGTTTCTGAAGCAGAGCGTGGTCATGGTGATATCGTAGATCCCCCTGCTCAGGTAGTCGCCGCCGAACGCCTCAATTCGGACCGGCTCCTCTTTGAGGAGCATCATGATCACCGATATGTCGTGAGGGGCAAAGCTCCAGAGGATATTCTCCTCGGTACGGAGCCTCCCTATGTTGAGCCGGTTTGAATAGATGTATTCGATTCTCCCCAGTTCTCCCGATATGATCAATTCCTTCAGTTTCGTGACAGCGGGGTGATAGCGGAGAATATGGCCTACCATGAGGACCCTTTGCTTTTCCGCTGCGAGACGGACCAGTTCCTCGCCTTCCCTGACCGTCAAGGCAAGAGGCTTCTCCACGAAAACATCCTTCCCTGCCAGCAGCGCTTTCCTGACATGTTCGTAATGGAGGGCTGCCGGAGTAGTGATGACCACGGCATGGATCGAAGGGTCGTTCAGGATGTGGTCGTACGAAGGGGTAATGACAACGTTCGCGTGGCTCTTCTTGATTTCTGCCATAGTTGTCTCGCTGCTATCGTGAACGAGGCTGAGCAGGTTGAGCTCGTAGAGGTTTCGAAAGACGTTCTTACCCCACTGGCCGATCCCTATCTGGGCGAACCGAGGAACAAGCTGGACTGCCTGGACGTCGCGCAGTGCCGCCTGGCCATTTCCCGGCACAAATTGCTGATTAAGTTCTGACATTGCTCACCTCATCTCCTTTTAATTGGCTGATATGATAAGGGGAATCTTGCCGCTCGCCCGTTGAATGGGCTCGCGGGCGAATTGAACGAACGTATGGAACTGCCCCATCAGAAGCATGTCAAGGTCTTTTTTTACGATCGCCGCCTCCTTTTCGGCCTCGCCATTTCCCGACACAATCCTGATTTCAAGCGTCTCTTTATCGTGCTGTACCAACTGGCATACCTTGAAAGATGTTTTATTTTTCAGAACCTGGTTTATTGCACGGGGCGACAGGATCCTTCCGTCGGACAAAACGAGATTATCGCCATCCCTTGTCACCGTGGGAGAAACGAGAGGAAACGGTCTTCCGCACGGGCATGTCTGATCCTGGTCCCACATGCCTTTATCTCCTATCCGATACCTGATAAAGGGCATCCGTCTGTTGATAAAACCCGTCCACGCCAGATAGCCCTCCTGTCCAGACGGCACCGGTTGACCGTGCTGATCCAGGATCTCCAAAATCCCGTAGTCACTGATCACATGAAATCTTCCCCTCTCACATTCCTGTATCAGTCCTGCCCATTCCGTCATCCCGTATGAATCGTAGACCTTTGCTGCGAAGGCCGATTCCATTGCCTCGCGGCCCTGCATCGAAAGGGGCTCACCGTTCGTGAAGACTGCCTTCATGGGCAGAGAGGCCCCTGCTGCCCTTGCCATATGGGAGACAATGGAGAGAACTGTGGGAAAGCCTTCGAGAACCTTTCCGCATTGGGTCGCCAGAAATGCGAGGTAATGGGATATATAGGCGGGCGAGAGGTGAAAAATGCTCATAAGGATCTGTTTTTCCAGGTAGTTGTAAGCCCAGAAGGGAGGACAGGAGCGGTTGAGGGGAACGATCCTGCTGCCGAGGAACGTAATGCGCCATTCCCGGGGTGTGACCCCGGCCCAGATTCTCTGCCTCTCGCTGAATGCCTGATTCCTCGCAACTGCTGGCGCGTCGTAGACAACCGGCAAACCTGCACCCGTGGTCCCACTCGTAAAGACCCTCACTGTCCCGCCTTTGCTCTCGTCATCGGAGAGGAATTCCTTCCAGCGAGCGCGAATCGTTTCCCTGCCGAGTATGGGGAGACGGTGCAGGTCTTTCGTGCTGCGAATGTCCCGGGGCCTCACGTTTCGTTCGAGCATCAGCTGCCGGTAAAAGGGCACGTGATGAAAAACATAGGAGATGAGCCGGCGGAGCGAATCGTTCTGGTATTCCTCCATTTCTTCAGGGGAATGTTTCTCCCGTTCCAGCAATTCCTCGAGATGCCGCCAAAATGCGGGAGAGTACCTCATCTGGGTGAGCACGTATCCACGCGCAGACGTCAAAACGTTGCGCAATGGGTAGGGTGCTGCATCATACAGAGGCTGAAGTTTCGGCATGGTCTTTCGAATCCAGTTTTCGAGGTGGGCAATCGATAGCATGGGAATCTAACGGCCTATGCGCTGCAGGCCAGATCTTCAGGCTCCTTGAAGCCGGCAACGGCCAGCAGGCCGGTGAACGTATCCGTCACGTAGTCGATTTCCTCTTTCTGAAGGTTGTTATGAAAGGGCAGGGCAATGGTCCTTTTGGAGATCATTTCCGTCACGGGGAAGTCCCCCTCCCTGTAGCCGAACGTTTTCCTGTAGAAGGGCTGAAGATGGATGGGAGGGAAGTAATTGTTGCAGCCGATACGTTTTTCCACAAGCCGCGCAAGTATCCAGTCACGCTGTTCTCTTGTGTATTCGACCGGGAGACAGACGACATACACGAACCAGCTCTTCATGGCCCCGGGCTGAAGAGAAGGCAACCTGACGACCGATGCGAGGCGTTCGGAGTACAGGTCTGCCACCCGCGATCTCTTCTCCAGTATCTCGTCGATCCTTTCGATCTGGGCCAAACCCACGGCACAATTGATCTCGCCCAGCCGGTAGTTGTACCCGATCATATTGTGTTCCAGCCATCCGTTCCCGCTCTCCCGCCCCTGGTTCCTGAAGCTTTTGCAAAGATCGGCCAACCGCGCATTGTTCGTTACCACTATGCCTCCTTCGCCGGTCGTCATCTGCTTGTTCGGGTAGAAGGCAAAGACAGCGATATCGCCGAGGCAGCCGACTTTTACGCCTTTGAATTCGGCCCCGACCGCCTCGCACGCGTCTTCGATTATCCGAAGACCGTACGCAGCGGCTATTTCTCTTATTGCGTCCATATCGGCAGGATTGCCGAATACGTGTACGGGAAGGATGGCGCGAATCCTTCTCCCCGATTTTATGTCCATCGGCACGCCGGTCTTCCGGTCCCGCCGGCAGCGGGTTTTCAGGTAGCGGACGATCCGGTGAGGGTCGATATTGAGGGTATCGGGGTCTATGTCGACAAAGACAGGTATCGCCCGCTCGAAAAGGAGGCAATTGGCAGAGGCTACGAAGCTGAAGGGCGTGGTGATGACCGCGTCGCCTTCTCCGATGCCGAGGCTCTTGACAGCCAGGTGGAGACCGGAGGTCCCGCTATTCACCGCGACCGCAAACCTGGCACCGACATAGCGTGCGAAGGCTGCCTCGAACTCCTCGAGCCTGGGCCCGAGGCTCAGCCGCGAACTGCGGAGAACCTCCACGGCGCGGTCTATTTCCAGATCAGTGATGTCAGGGCACGAAAGCGGTATCTCTTTGAAAAGATCGTTCATGGTATCACCTCAAGGAGGGACACAGCCAGGCCCGAGGCTGCGAACACCGTAGCGGCAGTATAGCTGATAAAGGCGGCCTGCCGTTGAGAGAAGCCTCGCCGGAGCAATTTGTCATAGAAATGGTCGCGGTCGCCGCTCATTAGTCCTCTTCCCGCCTTTATTCGCCGCACGATCGCATAGGCGGTATCGATCAGGGGGAGCCCCGCAATAAGCAGGCATCCGGCGAGCCCGGCGGGTGTGGGCGTCCTGGATAACACGAGGGTGATGAGCACGGCGAGGAGAAAACCCAGCAGCGAGCTTCCCCCGTTCCCGAGGAAGACCGAGGCGGGGTGAAAGTTGTACGGCAGAAACCCGATGAGGGCTGCAACCATCGCCAACGCAAGAGCGACGACCAGTGAATCTCCCCGGACATAGGAGAGCAGCGCAAAGGCGGTGCATGATATCGCCATCACTCCCGAGGCAAGCCCGTCCATGCCGTCCAGAAGATTTATTGAATTGATGGCGCCTACCACTATGAGTACGGTAAGGGCCGCATTAAGCAGGCCGGAAGGGAAGAGATTCGCGTGGATGCCTGCGATGACCAGGCCGACGGCGAGAGCGATTTGCGTGAAAAGCCGCGTCAGTGGCCTCAGGCCTTTCACATCGTCGACGACGCCGAGGGTCAGTGACAGGAGGCATCCTCCTGATATGGCGAAGACCTGTTGAATCGGGCTGCTGTTGAAATGCATGAAGACAAGGACCGTGGGAAGAACGGAAAGGGCAACTGCCAGGCCGCCTGAATTCGGTACGGGCATGTTGTGGATCTTCAGGCTGGACGACGCATCGGGCGCATCGACAAGGCCGCTTCTTCGGGCAATGAGAATGGCCAGAGGCGTCAACAACAGAGACAACAGAAATGACGACAGGAAGGCGCTCATGTGAGTGGCCATGCCGGCGCTCATTGTTTCCTCAGTTCCTGAGTATGCTGCTTGTGTCCCGGGGGCTGTATTCGGGCACTATTTCCTGAAGCTTGCGCTTGATCCGCAGCCCTTCCATGGCTACGGCTGCCTGGCCCACTTCTTCAAGCTTGGCGTCGAGCCATTCCCTGAACTCGCCCGTCGTGTGGAACCCGTTGTAGATCGTCCCGTTCTGCTTCAGGACCAGTATCTTTTCATGGCTCGTGGAGGCCAGGTTTTCTTCCTCCGTCACCAGTTTCTCGTGGAGCTTCTCGCCTTCTCTCAGACCGGTAAAGGTAATTTCGATATCCTTTCCCGGTTCCTTTCCCGACAGTCTAATGAGGTCTGCAGCGAGGTCGGCTATTTTCACCGGGGTGCCCATGTCGAGAACGAATATCTCGCCTCCTTTTCCTAGGGCGGCAGCCTGCAGAATGAGCTGCGTGGCTTCGGGGATGGTCATGAAGTAGCGCGTCACGTCCGGATGGGTGACGGTCACCGGGCCTCCGTACTCAATCTGGTGCTTGAAGACAGGGATGACGGAACCCGAAGAACCGATGACATTACCGAACCTCACAGCCATGAACCGCGGGCCGGAGCCGGTCAGGGCCTGGACTATCAGTTCGGTCACACGTTTTGACGCACCCATGACATTTGAAGGCTGCACCGCCTTATCCGTCGAGACGAGGACGCATCGCTCCACGTGGTACTTTACGGCCATCTCGGTCAGCACCCGGCTGGCCATGATATTATTGAAGACCGCCTCCCAGGGGTTTATCTCCACCATGGGCACGTGTTTGCAGGCAGCTGCATGGAAGACGACCTCGGGTGTATACCTGCGAAAGACCTGTTCGGTGAGCGGGCGGTTCTGGACACGGCCGAGAACAGGCAAGACCGCGGAAAAAGTAAGCTCGTTCTTGAGCTGCATGTGGATCTTGAAAAGGTTTTCCTCGGAACTGTCCATAAGGATGATCTGGGCGGGCCTGAACCGGACGATCTGCCTGCACAGCTCCGAGCCTATGGAACCCCCGCACCCGGTCACAAGCACCCTCTTTTCTCTCAGATACTCCCTGATACCGTTGGCATCGAGCTGGACCGGCGGCCGGCCGATCAGATCGACGACATTGACCTCCCGAAGGGAATTCACGCTTGCCTTTCCGTCAATGATATCGGCGATCCCCGGGAGTGTCCGGTATGCCACGCCCGACTCCTTGCACACATCCACAATCCGCCTCATCTGGGAACCCGATGCGGAAGGAATGGTGACGATGATCTCTTCCACACGAAGGCGCTTCGTTATCTCGGGTATCCTGGAGGAATCCCCGAGTACCTTGACCCCGTGTATGGAAGACTTCATTTTCTTCGGATCATCATCGACGAGACCGACCGGTTTGTAATTGAGGGAACCGTTCCTTATTATTTGCCGGAGAATTGAGGCGCCTGCCGCCCCAGCGCCTACTATCAGGACCCTTTTACCTCCCGGGTCCTTTACCCGTGCGACCTCTGTCACGAGCGGGATAAAGAGCCTCCACCCTCCGACCAGGACCAGCAGGCACAGGCTGTCGATCAGGAAGATGCTCCTCGGATATCCTTCAAACTGGTTTGTCATGTAAAAAACGAGAATGAGAAGGATGGAGCTTGCCGAAACGGATTTTATGATCTGGTAAAGGTCTATGACGCTGGCGAAACGCCATAATCCCCGGTAAAGCCCGAAATACCAGAAAGTTGCGGACCTGATCACTATGACGAGGGGCAAGGTGTGGAGCATGACTCTCAAATATTCGGACGGGATCGCCATGTCGAAGCGAATCGCAAAGGCAGAATAGTAAGAGACGACAATCACCACGATGTCAGAGCAGATAGCAAAAGGACGTCTTAAATCATTGAAAAAATTCGGAAAGACTTCGGGATGAGCTAAAGTGGCCATGAATTACTCCAGATGTTGTTAAAGAATGTGCCTGACAGTGTTGAGTCTGCTGAGGAAAATCAACAGGCTCCCGCCATTCGCTCTCCAATCCTCTTTTGAGCGTTCGCCGCTACTATTAAATTGTTCGGGGAAAATTGTGTGGTGACAGGACGTGCTAATGTGAGGCAGACAAGGAAAATAAGGAAAGACGTTTCTTAGACCTTTTCTTCCTCGGTGCCTCTAACCCCTACGAAAACAATCTGGTAACGTCTTAACTTTTTGTCAACTAGCGGGCAGGCGTCTGATAAAAGAAAATGAGCACTTGCCGGGGCCTTGCATCCTGCGAAGCAGGACAGCTTCGGGAAGAGAGACGTGAGGAGCAGCGTGGGAACCTCCTCACGTCTCTCGGTTTCGATCTAATAGCGCCGGCTTCTGCTGAAACTTGCCTGGATTGTGTGATTCGCGTTTACATTCGAAAACGTGTACCTGCTTACCCTTCCTACAGAAACGCCGTCCACCTTTACCTCCGCAATTTGATAGGACGGTCTCGTGGAGATGGCAAAACTCTTTGAAGCGCCTGCGGAGACAGTTACCGATCCGGACGGAGAAATGGAGCCTCCCCGGCCTGCCGATGCCTTCACCGTATAGCCTGCCGTCCCTGAACCGGCTGCCTGGGTAACGGTGAGCAGTCGGCCGGCAACGGTGATGCCGGCCGACCGGCTCGTTGTTGCGCTGTTCGGGGATACCGAGTAAGTCACCGTGCCGTTGCCTGTTCCGCTCTGTCCCGAGTTTACGGCCACCCAGGAAACCCCGCTTGCCGCACTCCATGCACAGCGGGTTTGAGTTGCCACGCTCACCGATCCGGTACCGCCGGATGCTGCAAATGATTGGCTGGTAGGAGAGATGGAGTAGGTACAGGAGGTTTGGGCTGCAGAGGACACCTCATTCGAATAGGCGCTCGCCTGTCCCGATGTATTATACGCGATGAGGGCAAAGTAATAAGTTGTTCCATCCTGCAGCCCTGAAACGGTAAAGGATGTTCTGTTTCCCACATCCACATTGGCGGAATAGCTTCGGCTCGACGTCCCGTAGTACAGCCTGTAGCCCACGAGATCAGCCTCACGGTTTGCGTTCCACACGAGGCTCACCTGGCCGGCAGAGGCATGTCCGGCCGAAATGCACAGAAGCGAGAGGCCGAAGGCGACAACAAAAAGACTCGTCAGGCACAGGCGGGCAAAGGCTGCGTTGAGCGGTATCTTCCTCGTCATGATTGTCTTCTTCTTCGCGTTTTTCTTCTGACAACAACAACGACCGCTGCGCCGATAACCATAAGGAAGAGGTACGCGTGCTGCACAGCGGAAACGATGGGGGCAATGAAGAGCTTGCCTATAAGGCGCAGCGTCTCCGATTTCTCTATCACGGCGGCGATTGAAGGTGAGTATTTGTAGTAGGCGGCCACGAACTGCTTGCCTGCCCGGTTTGTCAGGAGGTGATTATCCCTGAAATCCCTCAGGATCTGTACCTCTCTCGACCGGGGACCGTAGATGGCTGTTGCGATAAAACATCCTCCTCCGCCACCACCTCCCCCGCCATCTCCTGACGATGCCGTCTCGGTGGTACCTTCGGTTCCGCCTGAAGTGATTTCCCACGCTCCTCCCCTGGAGGCAAGCGTTATCTCTCCGGAGAATTCACTCTCGGCGCCGGAGAGGTTATACGCCGTCAACGCAACATGGTACGCCTTGGCATCGTCAAGATCGTCTACGGTGTAAGTAGTGACATTACCGACGTCGATACTATCCGTGTACGTCCGGGTTTCATTCCCCAGGTACAGCCTGTAGCCCCCCAGGTCGCTCTCACTGTTCGCATTCCATGCGAAGGTCACCTGAGCTGCCTGCGCCGCTCGTGATGAAACGTGCGGGCCCAGCAGGCCCAGAAGGCAAAGGCATATGAAGAAAACTCGAATGGACGACCGACCGGCTGATGTTCTTTTTGTTGTTCCTTTTTTCATGTTCTTACCTTTCTTACCTTTCTTCTGACAACAACAACGACCGCTGCGCCGATAACCATAAGGAAGAGGTACGCGTGCTGCACAGCGGAAACGATGGGGGCAATGAAGAGCTTGCCTATAAGGCGCAGCGTCTCCGATTTCTCTATCACGGCGGCGATTGAAGGTGAGTATTTGTAGTAGGCGGCCACGAACTGCTTGCCTGCCCGGTTTGTCAGGAGGTGATTATCCCTGAAATCCCTCAGGATCTGTACCTCTCTCGACCGGGGACCGTAGATGGCTGTTGCGATAAAACATCCTCCTCCGCCACCTCCCCCTCCACCGCTTTCAGCCGACGGGGTCTGGCCGGGATCTGCGCCGGTGCCCGTCGTCTCGCTCGTCGACGTGCTCCCCTCCGGCGTGCCTGCGGGTGCATCGCCACTGCTGCCGCCGGAATCCCCTCCGGCTGCGCCGCCACCGCCGGATCCGTCATCCGCGCTGCCTCCGTCAGAACCGCCGCCACCACCGGAGTTGCTTGCGGCAAGCTTCGCCTCACCGGAAAAACCGCTTTCGGCGCCTGACCGGTTGTATGCGGTTACCGCAAAATAGTACGTCTTGGTACTGTCGAGGTTTGTCAGGGTATAGCTCGTGGTATTGCCGACGTTGACGTTGGCGGTGTAAGTACGGCTTCCGTTTCCATAGTAAAGTTTGTACCCCGCAAGGTCGTCCTCCTGGTTCGCATTCCACGCGAGGGTCGCCCGGGCCGCCTCAACAGGCTCGGGCGCAGCAGCAAAAAAGAGCAGTACTACCATGAATATGAAGGGAGCGAAAAAGCTTGATCGATGGCCGCTTGCCGACTGGTAACGAAATGTTGCGTGAAGGTATTGCACGCCCGCCTCCTAGTTGGTGTTAGTCTTGCCTGCAATTCAGCACTAGGTAAATCGCTTGGGCGGTATTTAGTAACATGCGGAAATTACTGATGTCAATTTATTTTTGAAAAGTCTGCTTCCCTGTACACCGAACAAAACGGAGAAGCAGTCCCCGAAACGCTTGTGACGAAACAGGCCTTGCTGCTTCGGGGAGATGGCCAAAGATCGCGAAAGGGTTGAATGAGAGCATGAGCTATGCTATCATACGAGGCATGAGATTCGGGGGCCGAAGCACCACGTCCCCGGATCCGTGACAGAATCCGCAAGAAAGAGTGGGGCTGTAGCTCATCTGGGAGAGTGCCTGACTGGCAGTCAGGAGGTAGTGGGTTCGATCCCCATCAGCTCCACCAATCTTTTCAGTAAGTTACAAATCGCTGCCGTTCTCAGAAATCACCACTGTAACGAAATTGTAACGACAGGCACTTTTTCACCCTATATCCTTAATTGTCTGCATGATGATATAATTTACGATATGAAAATCGAATGGGACCCCGAAGAAAACAAAGTCCAATCTTAAAAAGCACGGGGTTCTCCTTTGAGGAAACGGCAACAGCTTTGAGTGACCAAATGGCCGTAACCGGTTCCGATCCCGATCACTCGGCAGATGAAGAGCGTTACATACCTTTGGTCTATCACGAAAAGAAAAGGTCGGCTCATTGTGGTATCTCATACCGAGCAAGAAGAAATAATTCGAATCATAAGTGCCCGCAAAGCGAGCAAAGGAGAGCGAGAACTCTATGAAGAAGGATAAAGAACCTGCTAAAGACGAACTACGGACGGAGTATAAGCGCTCTGATTTTCCTGGCGGCCTGGTGCGGGGAAAATACGCAAAACGCATGAAGGAATCATCTAATATCATTGTTCTCAGGCCGGAAGTCGCCGAGGCGTTTCCAAATGAGGAGGCGGTTAATAACGCCCTTCTTTCCTTGATTGATATAGCACAGAAATCAACTCGCCCGAGACGTTCCACCGGATCACCCAAAAAGCGGGCTTCCCGTTGAAGGCGAAATAGGGCTTATCTACTGTAGCCTAGGGCTAAAACCCAGGGAAAACCGTGAACACATTCGTTCTTGACTAAGTGTTACCAGAGTTGGTAACATATTTGTATGACAGCGTAAAGAATATTCAGGAATATGGGTAAGGTCACGAGAGGCGGTTTTATTTTTATCACGTGGAAAGGCGATCATGGAAGGCACGTCCACGTGTTCCGAGACGGAGAGTTCATCGTGAAGTGGGACATCGAAAATTGGAAAGCAATGAAAGGCCGGGCAACAAGCAGGATCATAAGGACTCTGGAAGAGCTCTTGTCGGAGGGCCGTTTATGAAGATCGAAAAAGTGTTTCTTAACAATAGAAAAAAAGCGTTTGAGTTGCTTGTTGACGACAAAAAATTGCTGTTCCCGTTCGCGTTGTTGCGGCTGGCACCCGAGGCTCGTAATCGAATCAAGAAAGTTTTTGTGGATTCGGAACTTGGCAATGAGGCATTCACTTACAGTCTCGACGACGGTCGGGAAGACAGCATTCACGTTGACGAAGTTCTTGAATACAACAAAGACCCAAATTACATGCGTGATCTTTTGCTTTACCGTCTTACCCTCGAAGTTCAGCGGCGTTTGAGGGAAAGCAAGCTATCTCGCCGTGAAATTATCCGACGGCTTGGCACGTCAGCCAGTCAGTTTTACAGGCTTCTGGATCAAACGAATTATGAAAAGTCCGTTGATCAGATGCTTGCTTTGCTTACCGTGTTAGGCTGCCAGGTGAATATAACGGTCGAAAAGAACGAGCCTGGCTCCCAAGAAGCCGTCAACCGATGAACAGGTCCACATTTTCAAGCTGTGTTGAAGCTGAAGGCCAACCCAAGCACCTATTTTCATTTTGCCTGGAATAAAGGACAGCAGTTCCTGTGACGCCACCGCCATCCATACTCGACGGTTTTGCTCAGACCGCGAATGAAGATGTGAAGGGATGCATTTTTGCTATCCGGGGTGATTCCATGGCAAGCGGCCACGATGAGCAGATAACCGTCTTCCTTAAGGGGTGCTTTCTTTCCTGCGTCTGGTGTGAGGACCCGGAATCGCAATCCGCCCGGCCGGAAATACTTTTTGATGCGGTTCGGTGTACCGGTTGCGGCGTGTGTGAATCCCTGTGTCCGGTAAATGCAATCAATATGAAGGGGGAGAAGGCTGCGACCGATCGGAACATTTGTACCGGTTGCGGTGAGTGCGTGGAGGACTGTCCTGCACAGGCGCGGACCGTGGCAGGTATGTACGTGAGGGCGACCAGGGTGGCACGCGAGATCAACAGGCGCTTCGCTCCCGGCAGGGGAAGGGGAGGGACGGTGGTCCTTTCCGGAGGCGAACCGTTCTATCAGCCGGCCTTTTCCGCAAACATCCTGAGGCTTTGCAAGAAGTCGGGCTTCAAGACGGTTGTGGAGACATGTGGCCATGCGCCGTGGGAGACAATGGGGGAGAGCCTTCGTTTTACTGATCGCATTATCTATGATCTCAAGCATATGGACCCGGATGAACACGAGAGACTGACAGGGGTCCCGAATGGGCGCATTCTTGAGAACCTCATCAGATTGTGGCATGACGAACGGCACCTTCCCGTTTCGATTCGCATGGCCGTCATACCGGGCTGCAATGATTCCGACAAGAATATGGAAGCCGTGGGTGATTTTGTGGTCCGTGAGCTGGACCCCCTCGCCGAAATCCATCTCCTCCCTTACCGGGGCGGACGAGACGGGAAAATGGCGCGGCTCGAGCGGATCACTGCGTTTCCGCCTGTAGAGGTGCCGACCGAACGGCATATGGAGCATCTTAAGACGCTTCTTGAGGCGAGGGGTGTGAAGAAAGTGATTCTTCCGGGTAGTAACAGAGACTGAGATATGAGGACACGGGGTTTCTATGCCGGCACG
Source organism: Syntrophorhabdaceae bacterium PtaU1.Bin034 (assembly GCA_002067405.1). The sequence continues at coordinate 43,519 of MVRP01000017.1, forward strand.
TTGAAGATCGACCGGCCGTGGTACGATCGCAGCATCAAACAGACCGGCTTTCCTGAAAAAGGGCCGGGCGAATACTGGTACGACTACAAAGGCTTCTATTTCGTACGGGAGAAGACGGGCAGGGGGCTTATCATTCCTTCGGAATCCATAATCGAAGTGAAGATCGGCTATTGGCACGGCACAACCATTTCCCGAAAAAAGATACTGAAGATAGTCTGGAAAAGCGGTTCGAAGAGGCTGAGCTCGGGCTTCGTGGTCGAAGATCCCGAACATGTAATGCAGGCGCTCACCACCACCGCATGGGCATGAAGCCCTCTTGTGCAAGCGGTTTGCCGCAAGGGTGACCCCGAGAATCGCGCACTGTCAGCGAGCCGATTCTCTTCTTGATAACATCCCGGAAAAATTACTGTTTTCTTTCTCCCTCTCTTTGATGTATAGTAACGCTCGCTGAAAGACAGAAGATAAGAAGTTGAGAAAATGAAAGGATCAGAAGATAAGAGGATAAGAAAGATAGCTCAGCCTCTCAGCCT
>MVRP01000018.1 GCA_002067405.1 Syntrophorhabdaceae bacterium PtaU1.Bin034
CCATGGTCATACTCCTGGTCGGATAAGGAGGATAATGGCAAAAAACTCGCTCACACCCTACTACCCGGTTTTCCTGGACCTGATGCGGAAGCGATGTGTCGTGGTTGGCGGCGGAAACGTCGCCGAGAGAAAGGTCAGGGCGCTTCTGGCTGCCGGTGCGATCGTAAAACTTGTAAGCCCGCGAGTAACAAAAGGGCTTTCAAAGCTCGGAGAGCAGGACACCATAGAGATCGTCGCAAGGGAATATCAGGAGGGCGACCTGCGGGGAGCAACATTGGTGTTTGCCGCCACAGGAACTGCCGACGTCAACCGGACAATCAGAGAAGAAACAGATCGCCTCGGCATCCTCCTGAACGTAGTCGACAATCCCGGAATGTGCGACTTCATTGTGCCGTCCCTCGTGAGGCGGGGAGCGATCCTTATTGCCATCTCTACCTCGGGCCTTTTGCCCATGCTCTCAAAAAAACTGCGGACAGATATCTTCAAGAGGATATCCGCCGATTATGCACTCTATGCAAGACGGGTCGGAGCCTTTCGGAAGTTCCTCATGGAATCCCTGCCGGACAGCCGGGAGAGAAGGGGCATCATGAAGAGGGTTGCAGAGGCAGAGGTTCACGAAGTCGCACGGATGAGCCTGGAAGACATGAAGAGAAGATTCCTCAAACCGCCGCGATATGGAAAACACGACACGAAAACCCGGTAAAACAGGCGCGCAAGAACCACGAGGGCACAGCCGCCCGGCCCTTGAATACACGGCCAACCGTTACTACCTTTTTGAGAGGATGACCGCACGGATGTTCCGTTAGCAGCCGAGCCGCGGCACGACCATCAAAAAGACGATTGCCAGAGAGGCTCTTTCATGCGTATTGCACAGGTAGCGCCCCTGATCGAATCCGTACCTCCCCCACTTTACGGCGGGACCGAACGTGTTGTATCCTGGCTGACCGAAGAATTGGTTCGACAGGGCCACGAAGTAACGCTCTTTGCCTCTGGTGACTCCCAAACCACAGCGAAATTGCGCTCAGTGAGACAGCGCTCCATCAGACTCGATCAGGAGCTTTCCGATCCTCTCGCCTATCATATTCTCGAGCTTGCCCAGGTGTTTGAGGAGGCCGAGCAGTTTGACGTTATCCATTGCCATCTCGATTTCCTTGCCTTCCCCTTTGGGAAGTCCTGTAAGACCCCTACAATCCACACGCTTCACGGCCGGCTGGACCTGCCCTGTTGGGTACCTATTGCCGAGTACTATCGCGACATGCCGCTGGTTTCCATCAGCAACTCCCAACGGCTGCCGCTGGCCCGTTTTGAGCCCAACTGGATAGCGACCGTCTACCATGGCCTGCCTGAGTCGTCAATCAAGCCGGGCACGGGAGAAGGGGGCTACCTCGTCTTTTTCTCCCGAATATCAAAAGAAAAGAGGCCCGACCTTGCTGTGGAGGTGGCAAAGCGAACCGGTTTGCCGCTCAAAATAGCAGGAAAGGTAGATCCTGTCGATCGGTCATATTTCCTTGAAGAGATAGAGCCATTGTTCGAACATCCCCTGGTGGAATATCTGGGAGAAATGGGGGAAGAAAAAGTGGAACTCCTTAGGGATGCAATGGCGCTTATCTTTCCCATAGACTGGCCGGAACCTTTCGGCCTTGTCATGATCGAGGCCATGGCATGCGGGACCCCCGTCATCACTCGTCCTTGCGGGTCCGCACCGGAAGTCGTTCAGCACGGGCGTACGGGTTTTATTGTGGATACAGTTGAGGAAATGGCGGAAGCGGTAAAGCGTGTTGACAGGCTGAGCCGCAAGCATTGTGTCGAGACCGTACAGGAAAGATTTTCGGTCGAAGCTATGACCGCCAAGTACTTAGCCGCCTACGAAAAGATATTGAACGGCAAAAAGGGTTCGAATAACGGGGCGTAAAAGCAGCCATCTTCGCAGAGGAGCGGAGGGGCAGAGGAGCACGGGAGAAAAGGAGCATTGGACTTTTTTCCTCCGCCCCTCTGCTCCTCATCGCCTCCGCCCCTCCGCTCCTCTGCCCTTCGCCGTACCTACTTTATCACCACCACATCAACCGTCCCCTCCCGGCGTAATACATTGATGCCAACATCTTCTCCGTAGCGGCTTAGCGCGATATCGATCGAAGCAGAGCCGACCCTCAGGTTCCGGATGATTACCTGGTCCAGGAATGACGGAAGCGCCGGGTAGCTGAACTCTATCTTCTTGTCCTGGGCGTGAACGGAAAACCCGAAACAGGCCTGGAGAAGCAGAAAAACCGACCCCGACGCCCAGGCCTGGGGTTCACAGGCAACGGGATAGAGGGTCGGCCCTTCGCCTGCGGATCTGTCAAACCCGCAAAAAAGCTCCGGTAAGCGATGGAGATGGACAAATGTGCTCGTATCGAAAAGACCGGTTATAATCCTGAGCGCCCACTCCTTAAAACGATAGCGGGCCATACCAAAGGCAATCATGGCGTTGTCGTGTGGCCATACCGATCCGTTATGATAGGACATGGGATTATATCGGGCTTCCGAAGCGGCAATAGTGCGCACTCCCCACCCGCTGTAAAAGCCCTCCTGCATCATATCCCGGGCTATCACGGCTGCATGGCCCGCAGCCGCTATCCCGGAAAAAAGACAATGGCCCGCATTTGAAGACCGTACCATGCAGGGTCGCTTGTCGCGATCAAGGGCAAGGGCGTAAGTTCCCAACTCCTCGGACCAAAACGCTTTCAGGAAATGCTCGCGAAGGCTGCCCGCCTGATCGAGGAGTTGTTCCGCCACCCCATCGACGTCGAGAGCCGAAGCCATTTGCGCGGCCTTTATCTTGGCTTCATACACATATCCCTGGACCTCGCACAAGGCAATGGGGGCTTTTGCGAGCAGGCCGTCAGAATGAAAAACCGAATCCCAGGAATCTTTCCAGCCCTGGTTGCCGAGCCCTGTCGACGAATTACGTGAATACTCAACAAATCCGTCCTTGTCCTGGTCGCCGTACTCGTCTATCCAGGCAAGCGCACGCTCTATATGCGGCCAGAGTCTCTTAATGAAATCAATGTCTCCTGTGCGGTCGTAATAGTAACCTGCAAGCACGATGAAAAGCGGGGTCGCGTCCACGGTCCCGTAATAGTGTCCGAAGGGTACCTCTTTGAGCAGGGCCATCTCACCGCGGCGCTCCTCGTGAAGGATCTTGCCGGGATGGGCATCCTGTTCGGCAATAAGGGAAGTCGCCTGTTCGGCGGCCAGATACGTTAAAACCCCGCGCGCTATTCCGGGGAAGAGCCAGAGGGTCTCCAGGGCGGTAATGATACCGTCCCGGCCGAAAACCGTGTTGAACCACGGAATGCCTGCATAGGGATAAAGGCCGTAGCGGGTCTCGGTGAGCATCATGTACAGGTCCGAACACGAGCGGCCGAACCAGTCATTGAATTGGCCGTTTGACGTTTCTACCAGGCACATCTCTTCCCGTCGCCGCTGATACGACCTTTTGACCTCACGCAGGGCCTGGTCGAAAAGCCTGCCGAACCTCCTCTCCTGACCCGATTCACACGCAACGGTGAGATAAAAATCCTCCTCCTGGTGAGGACCGAGCCTTACCGTAAAATACGCGTGGTCAGCAGCTATGTCGTCCGGCTGCGGGGAAAGATCGATGCGGGCCTTACGAATGATCCCATCCAGTCCTCTGTAGCCGAGCACTACCTGGCCTCCGTCGATAGCCGGCGCAAGCATGGCCCCCCGCTCTTTCCGTTTCATCCCCCGGACCTCAAATATGTCAGCAAAGTCTCCTTCGAACTCAAAGATGAGCGAAAACTGAAGCAGGCTCAACCCATAGTTCGAGATTCTTAAGTGCTCGTAATAGCATCCGTCCCACAGAAAGATGGATCGGTTCAGATAGACGTTGCCGCTCTTGATCAGTCGTCCATCCCCGAATTCCATATCCGGATTGGTGAGATCGACTGAAATGATGTCGTTGTCCGCGGTTACGGAGGAACTGAGAAGCGGAGGGGCTTTATTGCCGAGTCTCAAGGCAAGCCGGGAGAGAAATCGCGTCTCATTGTGAAACAGGCCCTGGTCCTCAAAACCCAGGGGTCTGATATCCGCGTGACGATCGGTAATAAGGAACGTTCCGGCATGTTTCAGAACAAGTCTTGTTTCATCGGCAAGGGACGACCTCGCCAGAATATGGTATTGGTCTTTCGTAAGCGCGATATCTTCAGCGGCCATTTTCTCTCCTGTATTAAAAAACGAAAGGGCGATAAGATTACCTAATCATGGAAAAGCGAAGTTTCAAGGAGTCCGGGCCTCCCTTGCAACCCTCTGCCTCTTGTGCTAAAGTTGGCCAATAACATTATGGAACACGGAAAAGTCTATCTCGTAGGAGCAGGTCCCGGAGACATAGGCCTGTTCACCCTCAAAGGGCTCCGCTGCCTTCAAAAGGCTGATGTTATCGTCTATGATTTTCACATAAACCCTCAGATCCTCAACTACGCGAAACATGATGCCGAATTCGTGTACGCGGGAAAAAGGGGTGGCCATCACGAGATGGACCAGGACCGGATCAATGCCCTGCTCGCCGATTATGCCCGGAAAGGGAAACTCGTCTGCCGCCTGAAAGGTGGTGACCCTTTTGTCTTTGGGAGGGGAGGCGAGGAAGCAGAGTACCTCTCCAGGGCGGCCATTCCATTTGAAATCGTCCCGGGAGTCAGCTCGGTTGTCGCTGCACCCGCATACGCAGGCATTCCTTTGACACATCGCGACTATGCTTCCTCCTTTGCCGTGGTTACCGGCACTCAGGCCGCCGCAAAGCTGGAAAACAGCACCTACTGGTCGTGTCTCGCAACGACGTATGACACCCTTGTCTTTCTGATGGGGGTAAAGAACATAGAGATCATCACGACCAAGCTGATAGAGCACGGCAAGCCTGCCGACACGGCAGCAGCCTTGATCCGGTGGGGCACACGACCGGAGCAACGGACGGTCATCGCCTCCCTCGGCGACATAGCGGAAATCGCCAGGAACGGAGAGATTCGTCCGCCTGCAATCCTGATAGTGGGAAAGGTAGTCGGGTTGCGCAATTCACTCAAATGGTATGAGGAAAAACCTCTCTTTGGCCACAGGATACTGATCACCCGGCAACGGGGCGAGGAATTCGAACCCCTTGAGGACCTGGGCGCCGAGGTGTTCGAATTCCCCACCTTGCGCATAGCTCCGCCCTATTCCTACGACGACTTGGACAGGTCGATAGAACAACTCCATGAGTACAATTGGGTTGTGATCACAAGCAGCAACGCCTTCGAGCACTTTGTGAGACGACTCGTGGAAAAAGGCCGTGACATCAGGGATTTGAAAGGAGTGCGCATTTGCGCCATCGGGTCAAGAACGGCGGAAACCATCGGCCGGTTCGGGATAAAAGTGGATCTTATACCGGATGAATTCAATGCGGAGGGCCTGGTAAAGTCCCTTATGCACTTTGCCGGTCAGCGGGAAGACCTGACGGGAGTGAGAATACTCATGCCGAGGGCAGAAAAAGGCCGCGATCTCTTTCCCCGGAAAGTCAGGGAATTCGGAGGCATCATAGACATACCGGTCGCCTATCGCTCGGCCAGGCCAAAAAAGCACGCAAAAAGACTTCGGAGATTGCTGTCCGAAGGAAGGATATCTCTTGCCACTTTTACGAGTGGCGCTACTTTCAACAATTTTATGGACATGCTGGGTCCTGACGCCAAGACTTTCCTCGACGGCGTCGCCATAGCCGTAATAGGTCCGGTCACAAAAAAGGTGGTCGAGAAGGCGGATCTGAAGGCAGACATTATGCCTTCAAAGGCGACCATAGCGGCAATGGTGGAAGAGATAATCAAATGGGCCTCAACCGGCCGAATCGATAAAGAACCCGGAACAATTCATTAACATAAAGTTTTAAATATGGTATCTATAATGTATTTGAGTTTTAAAACTCGGCAGTTGCCTGAGTAGGTGAAAAGTGTTGTTTGCCAAGATCCTGCCCAAGAAATTCAGTTCCCGCCTCTTTCTGATGACCTTCATAGCAGGTCTCATTCCGATCATCGTCTTTACCGTCCTTATCAACATATACGGTAGCCGCATTCAGAATGAGATTACCCGGATTATCGAGGAAGGTTACAGGCAGGATATGTGGCATAGCGAGATGATGCTTCGGGAAATGGGTGAAGCATCGATTTACGGCAGGGCTGTAGAGATGGCACAGCAACTGGATATGATAATTGAGTCAGTGCCGTGGATGACGGTCGCCGATCTGCAGAAGGATATAAAATTCCGCGAACTGGCCGTCCAGAATATAAGCCAGACGGGATACACCTACCTTTTTGAATCAAAAACGGGCATGGTTCGTTTTCACAGAGACCGCCGGCTCGAAAACAAGAACCTGCGGCGCATATTCGGCGATTTGCCTGAATTCCAGGCAATACTTGCGAGAAGCTTAAGAGGGCCGAGCCCCGCCAATGGCTACTACCAGTTGAAGGCGGGAGACGGCCACATAATGAAAAGGTTCATTTACATCATCCCTCTCAACCATATGACTGCAGACGACGTTCGGATGAGCGTCGCGGCTACGGTGAATATCGAAGACTTTTCGACGCCTCTGCAAAGATCCCAGGAGATTCATAGTACTACCAAGAAATACCTGACAAACGCATTGAACAGGGTGACCCAGTCTTTACGCCACAGCGGGCTCCTCTTCATGGGCATCGGCATACTCACGGTCTCTGCCTTGGCGTTTTTTATGGGTGTATTTTCGTCAAGGGCGGTGACCCGGCTCAGAGAGGCAACGGCAAGGATCAACCAGGGAGATTTTTCCGGACCCGTGAAGGTTTCTGCGTCGGGAGAGGTCGCCACTCTGGTGGAAGACTTTAACAAGATGGTGGACCAGCTCGCCACCACCACAGTCTCGAAACAACTGCTGGAGGCAAGCGAGGCAAGGTTGAAAATCGCGAACAGCGAACTCCGGAAAGAAATAGCCGAGCGTGAGCGAACAGAGAAGGAGTTGGCCACCGAGAAAGAGCGCCTCAACGTCACGCTCCGATCGATCGGTGACGGCGTTATCACGGCCGACAGCACGGGAAGGATAGTCCTCATCAATAATGCCGCGGAACAGCTGACCGGTTGGCGACAGGAAGAAGCAACAGGCCATGATCTCTGGGAAGTCTTTCGCACCGACGGTGAGACTCCGCACATTTCTGTGATCGGCGGCAAAGGACCGCAGGGTGGTCAAAAGGAATTCGAAGCCTCTCTGAATCGGAAGGTCCTGGTGTCCAGGGACAGGACCGAAAGGATTATTGCGGAGACGAGATCACCTATCTGCGACAAGGAGGGGAACACGCTTGGAACCGTTATCGTGTTTCGCGACATCACGCATCAAAAGAAAGTGGAGGAAGAGCTTCTAAATGCGCGGAAGCTCGAATCCCTTGGCGTGTTGGCAGGCGGCATAGCCCACGATTTCAACAACCTTCTCGCGGTCGTTCTCGGTAACATCTCCTTCGCAAAAATGTTTATAAGACCGGAGGAAAAAGTGTTTGACCGGCTGAGCGAAGCCGAGAAGGCCTGCCTGCGTGGTAAAGACCTGACCTACCAATTGCTGGCATTCGCGAGGGGCGGAGAGCCCCTGCGTACGGTGAGCCATATCGGCCGGCTCATTGAGGATTCGACAAGATCGTGCCTGACTGAATCGAAGGTGGACGCAGTCTTTTCCTTCCATGAGGATTTACTTCCCGTCAAAATAGACGAGGAGCAGATGCGCCAGGTGATCCTGAGGATGGTGGACAATGCAGATGAAGCTATGGAGGGCAAGGGCATTCTAAGGATCGGTGCTGAAAATACGACAATCGACCCGGGTAGCCCCCTTACGGTTAAGCCCGGTGAATATGTCCATATTTTCATTCAGGACGAAGGACCGGGAATAGCAGAGGAAGACCTTCAAAGAATATTCGACCCGTACTTTACAAAGAAACAGATGGGCCATCAGAAGGGCACGGGTCTCGGCTTGAGCATATGTTATTCGATCATCAAGGATCACGGCGGCGTCATCACCGTCGAATCGGAAACAGGAAAAGGCACGACTTTCCACATTTATCTGCCCGCCGTAACCGAAGAAGCTCATCAGGAGGCAGCGGATGCAGCGCAGTCTTCAGGGGAAATTCAAACAGGCCGGGGAGGTAAGGGCAAGCTTCTCTTTATGGACGACGACGAGGGAGTGCGGGACGTTATTGTCGAGATATTGATCCATCTCGGGTACGACGTGCAGTTCGCCCGCGATGGTCTGGAGGCGATCGAACAGTACAGGGCGGCTTCAAAAAGCGGGCGGCCCTTTGATGTCGTCATCGCAGACCTCACGGTTCCTGAAGGCATGGGAGGCAAGGAACTCATCAAACAGCTTCACAAGATAGATCCCCGGGTGAGAGCTATTATCTCGAGCGGCTACTCCAATGACCCTGTGCTGGACAACTTCAGGAAGCACGGATTCCAGGGGGTTGTAGCAAAGCCCTATAAGATAGAAGAACTCTGTACGATCCTCGAGGAGGTAATGAACAATGTTCGCACACAGGTGTCGTAAGCCCGTCTCGCCGCACTCCTTCTGCCTGTGATCGTCTCTAGAAAGACAGTCTTGCGATTATCGACCGAAAAGCACGCCGAACGAAAAGAAGGTAACGGGATAGGAGGGACGAGCATACTCGCTCCACAGGTATATCTCTTCCACCCGGAACACGGGAAAGACATAGCTCATTTCTCCTATGGTGCCCGGCTTCGTCCCAATAAAGACACCGGCCACGGTTATCTTTCTTCCTTCCCGGTACATGAGGGGGTCGAGGACGCCCTTCTCTTTCGGGTAGGAGGCAAGGAACCTTCCTGATGAGACATCCGCCTCCTGCAGATAACCGTTCTCATCAACAGGAACGTATACTGACTCGATCGTGGATCCGTCCGGTACAACCTTGTTGCTTACAATAATTCCGCCAAGGACAAAGAGCTTCCCGACATAAGACGATGGGTCCCGCACGAGCTGGACAAGAGGAACATTTCGCTGTCCCTGCTCCAGAATATCCTTTCGAAGGACAGGCGTCGCGCACGAGGCGAGCAAAAAGAAAACCCCCGCAAGCAGATAGAGTCTTTTCATGAAGATAATGTAATACCAGGGTCTTCTTCGTTCAATCTGAAGGAAGTAAGGTTGAAAAACAGACAGAACGGGGCCCGTGCGCCCTGCCGGGCGCACCAAACCGAAAGGGGGGGAAGCTTTAAGCTTCCCCCCCTTTTGTCATTCTATGAACTTGCGCACGAGTTTTATGCCCTAGCCGCCGCTCCTTCCTTAAGTACACAAAAATCTGTCGTATTGGCAATGCCGACACATGCCTCGATCGCCTCATCGACCCGCTCGATAAACCGGAACTTCATGTTCTCTTTAATGCTCTCGGGAACCTCTTCCAGATCTTTTTCGTTCATCTTCGGCAGGATAACGTTCTTTATTCCCGCCCTGCGCGCAGCCAGCACTTTCTCCTTGATGCCGCCAACAGGCAGCACCAGCCCGCGAAGCGTGATTTCTCCGGTCATGGCAACATCATTCCGCACCGGACGGTCGGTAAGCAGCGAAACCAGAGCCACAAGCATCGTAATGCCGGCGGACGGCCCGTCCTTGGGGATGGCACCCTGAGGCACATGGACGTGGACATCCTGTTTCTCAAAGACCTCGTCAGGTATATTGAACTCCTGGGACTTGCTTCTTATATAGCTCCACGCAGCCTGGGCGGACTCCTTCATGACATCGCCAAGCTGACCGGTCAACAGTGGTGGATTACCCTTGCCTTTCATCTTGGTCGCTTCGATGAAGATGATGTCGCCGCCCGTGGGAGTCCAGGCAAGACCCGTTGCCACTCCCGAATACTTTGTCCTTTCTGCCACCTCGGAGTAGTGCTTGATCGGCCCGAGGAACTTATGGATGTCCTCCGCCCTGACCACGGTTTTCTCCGTCTTTCCCTCAGCGACTTCTTGGGCTATAGCCCTGCATACCGCGGCGATCTCACGCTCCAGGTTGCGTACTCCCGCTTCTCTCGTATAAGAGCGGACGATCAGCTTGATGGCCTCATCCTCGAATTCAGCCAGGTCGTTATTAAGCCCGTGCTCCTCAAGCTGTTTCGGAATGAGAAATTCCTTGGCGATCATCACCTTCTCTTCTTCCGTATAGCCCGGAAGTTCCAAGACCTCCATCCTGTCCTTCAAAGCCGGCGGGATGGGATCGAGGAGGTTGGCCGTGGCAATAAACATCACCTTCGAAAGATCGAACGGCACTTCCAGATAGTGATCGCTAAAGGACCAGTTCTGCTCAGGGTCGAGCACCTCGAGGAGCGCGCTCGATGGGTCACCCCTGAAATCCATACCGATCTTGTCCACCTCGTCCAGCATAAAGATGGGATTGTTCGACCCCGCCTTCTTAATTCCCTGGACTATCCTTCCGGGCAGCGCTCCGACATAAGTCCTGCGATGCCCACGGATCTCGGCCTCGTCTCGGATACCTCCGAGGGACATCCTCATGAACTTTCTTCCGAGGGCCCTGGCTATCGATTTTCCGAGAGAAGTCTTACCCACACCTGGAGGGCCCACAAAGCAGAGTATGGGTCCCCTCATATCGGACTTGAGTTTTCGGACCGCAAGATACTCGAGTATCCTTTTCTTTACCTTTTCCAGATCATAGTGATCTTCGTTGAGTATCCTTCGCGCATCCATGATATTGAGATTGTCTTCCGTCGAATACGACCAGGGCAGCTCAACGAGCCAATCGAGGTAGGTCCGGGCCACCGTGTACTCAGCGGACATGGTGCTCATCTTCCCGAGCCTGTCCAGCTCCTTTTCGGTAACTTTCTGCACCTCGGGAGGCATTTTAGCCTCCATCATCTTCTTCCTGAGCTCATCGATCTCGGAAGCCTTCTCGTCGACCTCTCCGAGTTCCTTCTGTATGGCCTTCAATTGCTCCCTGAGATAGTATTCCCTCTGGGTTTTGTCGATCCCCTCTTTGATGTGCGACTGTATTTTGCTGCTTAGCTCGAGGGTCTCCAACTCACGGTTAAGCATGATGGTGACCTTCTTGAGCCTCTCTTTCAGGTCGATCTTTTCCAGTATCTCCTGCCTTTCAGCAACGCTGATGTTGATCGTGGAAGCTACGAGATCGGCAAGGTTCCCCGGGTTCTCTATCTTTGTGGCGATCTGTGAAAGCTCCGACGAAAGATACGGTGCTATCTCCACGGCCTTCTTGTAAAGATTTTTCAGATTGATGTACATGGCATCAACCTCGATATCTTTCTGGTACTCCTCGAATATAGGCAGGATCCGCGCCCTGAAATGCGGCTCCCTCTGAGTGAACTCTATCAGCTTGAAGCGAGCCAATCCCTGGACCACGATCCGCTGGCTTCCGTCTACCATCTTCACCATCTTCATGATGGTCGCGACCGTGCCTATGGTAAACAGATCCTCCTGCTCGGGCTCCTCTATATCCGGGTTCTTTTGAGTGAGGATGCCGATCAGCCTGTCGCGGCCCATCGCCTCGTCAATGAGCCGAATTGACCGCTCCCTCCCCACAACCAAAGGCACAATAAGATCCGGATAAGCTACGGTCCCCCGAAGAGGAAGTATGGGAACTTCCGCCGGGATGAAGAGCTTATCCTTCACTGTTTTATCATTCTTAAAGCCGATTACCATTTATACCTCCTACTTCTTGACGTCTTCAAATTCGACGTCCACCACATCATCAATTATCGGGGCTCGCGTCGCCCCCTCCAGCAGCCAAGCCGCTGGAGCCTCCCCTTCATAAAAAGGAAAATGCGACACGATCATTCAGCACCTCACACTACTTCTTGACGTCTTCAAATTCGACGTCCACCACATCATCATTGCTGCGACCGCTTTGCGTCCTCGCCTCACCTTCCTGCTGCTGGCCTGCCCCCGGCTGTCCCGGCTGCTGCGCCGCGGTTTGCTTGTAGAGGATCTCGGCGAGCTTGTGGGAAGCCTTGGTCACTTCATCCAGTGCAGGTTTCATCCTGCTCAGATCTCCACTCTTAACGGCATCACGTGCACTCGCCAGCGTGTCCTCGATTGATTTCGCTTCGTCTGCACTTATCTTGTCTCTACTCTCCTTGAGGGTTTTTTCGGTACCGTAAATCAGGTTATCGAGCTGATTGCGAACCTCAATCTCCTCTTTCTTTCGTCTATCTTCTTCCGCGTGCATCTCCGCGTCTTTTACCATTTTCTGTATCTCTGCCTCACTCATGCCGGTCGAGGCAGTGATCGTTATTTTCTGCTCCTTACCCGTTGCCGTGTCTTTGGCCGACACATGGAGAATACCATTCGCGTCTATATCAAAGGTTACTTCGATCTGAGGTATACCCCTTGGCGCGGCAGGAAGACCGATCAGGTGAAATCTGCCCAGCGTCCTGTTGTCCCTTGCCATTTCACGCTCGCCCTGCAGCACGTGTATCTCGACACTCGTCTGGCTGTCTTCGGCAGTGGTGAAAACCTGGCTCTTCCTCGTGGGTATCGTGGTGTTCCTGTCGATGATCTTGGTCATTACGCCGCCGAGGGTCTCGATGCCAAGGGAGAGAGGCGTTACGTCGAGGAGGAGCACATCCTTAACCTCGCCTGCAAGGACGCCTGCCTGTACTGCCGCTCCGAGTGCCACCACTTCGTCAGGGTTCACACCCTTATGCGGTTCACGACCGAAGAATTGCTTCACCATCTCCTGAACTTTCGGTATCCTTGTCGATCCGCCAACAAGGACCACTTCATGAACATCCGACTGTCTGAGCTTTGCGTCGGCAAGGGCCCTCTTGCACGGTTCCATGGTCCTCTGGAAAAGATCATCGCACATCTGTTCCAGCTTGGCCCTTGTCAGCTTCATGTTGAGGTGCTTGGGGCCCGTCTGGTCCGCCGTAATAAACGGCAGGTTAATCTCCGTTTCAAATGTTGTCGAAAGTTCGATCTTTGCACGTTCCGCCGCTTCCTTTAGCCTCTGGAGGGCCATCTTGTCATGAGAAAGATCGATACCCTGATCCTTCTTGAACTCATCCGCGATCCAGTCCATAACCCTCTGGTCAATGTCATCGCCACCCAGGTGGGTATCTCCATTCGTCGATTTCACCTCAACAACGTTATCACCCACTTCAAGGATTGAGATATCGAAGGTTCCTCCTCCGAAGTCGTAAACCGCTATGGTCTCGTTCTTCTGCTTATCGAGGCCGTATGCCAGGGCCGAAGCTGTGGGCTCATTGATGATACGGAGCACGTTCAGGCCGGCGATCCTGCCCGCGTCCTTCGTTGCCTGCCTCTGAGAGTCATTGAAGTAGGCAGGCACGGTAATGACTGCGTCTTCGATAGGCTGTCCTAAATAGTTTTCCGCTGATTTCTTCAACTTCTGTAGCACAAAAGCCGATATTTCCTGAGGAGTATATGTTTTACCCCGAACCTCAACGCGAACAAGTCCGTTTTGATCACTGACCAGTTTATAAGGAATCCGCTTCACCTCATCCTGGATCTCGCTGAACCTCCTGCCCATGAATCTCTTTATCGAAAAGATTGTATTTTCAGGGTTCGTGATGGCCTGCCTCCGTGCGACCTGGCCGACAAGAACCTCGCCTTCTTTCGTAAAAGCAACCACGCTGGGAGTAAGCCTGCTGCCTTCCTCGTTGATGATTACTTTTGGCTCACCGCCCTCCATGATGGCGACCACGGAAAACGTGGTTCCGAGATCTATTCCAATTACCTTTTTTGCCATGACGATTCTCCTCCCGTATATTGGTCTCTAAAAAGACACTCCTAATATAATCCCCCCATTTCAGCTTGTCAATAAAGGGAAATCCGCGTAAATAGCTCGAAAAGGTTATGAATTCCGGCTATTTTTTCGGGCGGGTTTTGGAGGCTTTGAGGCTCAACGGGCCGCACGGGCGACGCGAGCCTACAATTAAGTTTTAGCTTCTTCTTCCTTTTGTTGAGGCTCCAGCGGCTTCGCTGCTGGAGGGGGCGCGACCGGGGCACCCGCTTGCGGGCCGCCAGCGACGCGAGCTATCGGTTTAATGCCTCTTTCTTTTGTTGAGGGGAAGGCTCCGACGGCTTCGCCGGTGGAGGGGGCGACGCGAGCCCCGATAATTGTATTGCGTATTCGAACCCGTCGAGAAGGGCCATGAATGAGGCCATATTGATGTTCTCGGAGATTGCTGAAACGCTCCAGATCTCGCTTCCATTGGTGAAGATGATCGATACTTCCACGCTCGCCGCCGTACCAGACCTGGAGTCGTGAATGCGCGATGAATAATCGACCAGCTTCACATTCTGAATAAAGGGGAAGATCGATACGAGTGATTTCTTGAGGACCCCGGCAAGGGCATCGACCGGGCCCACGCCGGTTGAAGCCTCATGCATCTCTCCGTTTTCTGCCCGTATGCTTACGGTGGCTTCGGGCCGGACGCCGTCATCGATCAGCCGGTAGGTTCCAAGGAGCTCAAAGGGCTTCCTGTAGGTGTCGAGCGCCCTGAGAATGTTCAGTTCCTTTGTGGCATCACGGATATTCAGAAGGCGCTTCATCATCCTTTCTCCTCTTCTATGAGCAGCTTGTAGTCGATGCTGTCCACGAGCGCTTGCCAGCTTGCCTCGATAATGTTCGGCGAGACGCCTATCGTCTCCCATGTGCGGTCCCCGTCACTCGACTCGATGAGCACCCTTATCACTGTTCCCGTTCCGTCCCGCGTAGAAAGCGCCCTGACTTTGTAGTCGATAAGGCTCATGTCATGGAGGACCGGGTAGAACTTGTAGAGCGCCTTACGAAGGGCGCCGTCGAGGGCATTGACCGGGCCGTTCCCGAACGCTGCGGTATGCTCGATCTGGTCACCGACTTTCAGCATTATGGTGGCTTCGGATGGAGCAAGGCTCTTTTCCTGCTCTTCCGCGACCACCCGGAACCCGATAAGATCGAAGTATTTCCGGTGTGCCCCTATCGTCTTTTTCATCAACAGTTCCAGGGAAGCCTCTGCCCCTTCGAACTGGTACCCCGCGTGCTCGAGGTCCTTGACCTTTCTCAGGACCTCTTTGGCCGTTTTCTTGTCTTTTTCTATGTCTATCCCCAATTCTCTGGCTTTCGAAAGGATCGTGCTTTCACCGGAAAGGTCCGATACAAGGATTCTCTGGCTGTTCCCTACAAGGGCCGGCTCAATATGCTCGTACGTCATCGGGTTTTTTCTGATAGCGCTGACATGGATGCCACCCTTGTGGGCGAACGCCGAATCTCCCACATAAGGCCGGTGCTTGTCGGGTATCATATTGGCCGTTTCGTCGACAAAAATGCTCAGTTCGCGCAGCTTGCGGACCTTTTCCGGATCCATCCCCTCGTAGCCCATCTTCAGTATGATGTCCGGAATGATGGAGCAAAGGTTTGCGTTTCCGCACCGTTCTCCGTAACCGTTCGTGGTTCCCTGCACGTGGCTGCATCCCGCCCTCACTGCCATGATGGTGTTAGCGACCGCTGTCTCCGTGTCGTTGTGACAGTGGATGCCGAGCGGCACCGACACGGATTTTCGGATCTCGCTCACCAGGTCATGTATTTCAAAGGGCAGAGTGCCTCCGTTCGTGTCGCACAGCACGATCACGTCTGCACCTGCTTCTTCGGCTGTCTTTACGACCTTGAGCGCATAAGCCCTGTTTCCCTTGTACCCGTCGAAGAAGTGCTCCGCATCGAAGAATACGATCTTGTCCTGCCTCTTGAGGTAGCTTATCGTCCTGTCGATCATCTTGAGGTTTGCATCGAGGGACACCCTGAGTGCGTCCCTCACATGCAAATCCCAGCTTTTTCCGACTATTGCAACATGTTCTGTTTGAGCGCCAAGAAGCGACCGCATGATCTCGTCCTCGTCGGGATTCACCCCGGATTTGATCGTACTGCTGAAGGCCGTGATCCGCGAGTGGCTCAACCGGCACTTCTTGACTTCCCGGAAATACTCCAGATCTTTGGGATTCGACCCAGGCCAGCCCCCTTCGATGAAATCCATGCCGAACTCATCGAGCTTCTCAGTGATCCTGAGCTTGTCATTGACCGAGAACGCTATGTCCTCGGATTGGGCCCCGTCGCGCAGGGTCGTGTCATAGAACTGGATTTTCACTGCTCCTCCGCCACTTCTTCAGCATCCAGGCCGAACCCTGTATGAAGCGCGCGAACAGCCAGCTCGCCATATTTCTCTTTTATGACGCACGAGATCTTGATCTCTGATGTGCTTATCAATTCGATGTTAATGCCCTCGTTCGACAGGATCGAGAACATTTTCGTGGCAATGCCTGCATGTGAGCGCATGCCTGAACCCACGATCGAGATCTTTGCGATATCCTCGTCAACCGTAACCTCTTTGGCGCCTACATCGACCGCGACCTTCTCCATGATCCTGAAAGCCTTCTTTGCATCTGCCTTGGCAGTCGTGAAGGTCATATCCGTATATCCCTTGTGGCTTACGTTCTGGACAATCATATCCACTACGATGTTGGCATCCGAAAGAGGGGTAAAGAGCATGGTTGCGGTACCCGGTTTGTCCGGGACCTCGGCCACGGTTATCTTCGCCTCATTCTTGTTATATGTCACACCGGAAATGACTACCTGTTCCATTGTCGGTACCTCCTCACCTACAAGTGTCCCCTTACTGTCCTCGATCAGCGACGATTTCACCAGAAGAGGCACGTTAAATTTCCTGGCAAGCTCAACCGAGCGTATCTGCAAGACCTTTGCGCCGAGGCTCGCCATCTCGAGCATCTCGTCATAGGAGATGCGATCCAGTCTGCGGGCCTTGCTTGTAATGTTCGGATCCGTGGTATAGACCCCATCGACATCCGTGTAGATCTCGCAGAGGTCCGCCTTGAGGGCTGCTGCTACGGCAACCGCCGTCGTATCGGACCCTCCGCGGCCGAGGGTCGTTATGTTCCCGCCCCCGTCGACACCCTGGAAGCCAGGGACAACCACAATTTTCCCCTGATTTAATGCAGTCCTGATTTTGTCCTCCTCGATTTCCTCAATCCTCGCCTTCCCGTACGCCGAATCGGTCACGATCCTGATCTGGGAACCGATCAGGGATACCGCATTATGGCCCATCTCCTTGAGGGTAATGGCAAGGAGGGCCGAGGTCACCTGCTCGCCGGTCGAAATGAGCACATCCAGTTCCCTTTCGTCCGGAAACTTGGCGATGCCGCCTGCCAGCTTCAAAAGCCTGTCCGTCTCTCCCGACATTGCCGAGACGACCACCACCACCTGATTGCCCTTCTCCTTATACGCGACTACTTTTTCGGCAACATTCCGTATTCTTTCAAGATTCGCTACTGAAGTGCCGCCATATTTGTGCACGATCAACATCTTCTACCTCCATCACGACCGATCTTTCCTGTTCTGCGGTTGTCTGCAGCGTGATTCTAATCGGTTTCTGCCATGAGGGAAATCGTTCGGCCCATTCCACTGCAACAATCCCCCTGTCCAGAAAATCTTCTATATCAAGCGTTTCCACATCACCGCTTTCCAGCCTGTAAAGGTCCACATGACACAAGTCGATCTTTCCTTCGTAGATATTCATGAGGGTGAACGATGGAGAAAGGACGTACTGCCAGTCTTCGACCCCTATGCCCTTTGCGAGGCCTTTTACCAACTGGGTTTTTCCGGCACCCAATTCGCCGTACAATAGAAAAAGATCGCCAATCCTTGCATGTTTTCCTATATGTTCTCCGATAGCTATGGTCTCAGAGGGACTCTTCGATATAAACTCTATCCGTTCCATTCCTGATATCGCGGATGGCTTCACCCACGCCCGAAAGCAGATCTCCTGCGAGGAGATCCATGTCGGTATACTTCTCTGTCCATGAATCTGCAATGTACCCGTGCAGGTAGACGCCGAATGCCGCGGCTTCCGCCATCCCATACCCCTGGCTCACAAGACCGCCTATGAAGCCGGTCAGGATGTCTCCCGATCCTCCCTTTGACAGGGCGGGACCGCCTGTAGGATTAATAAAGGCTTTCCCGTCAGGCGAAAACGTCACCGTGGGCGTGCCTTTCAACACCAGGTTCACCTTGTGCTCCTCGACAAAGCGCCTGCCCTCACCCAATCTGTCCGCATTGACCTGTCTCGGGCTCTTACCCGCAAGGCGGCCGAACTCGCCCGGATGGGGAGTGAAGACCGCGTTCTCGCCGTGCTCTCTTAAAACGTCCAGGTGGCCATCGAACGCATTTATTCCATCCGCATCTATTACAAACGGCTTGTCGAGTCGGGCATACAGCTTTCTCACCAATATCATTGTCTCTTCCGATCTCCCGAGGCCCGGACCCATGACGATCACGTCCTTGTCTCCAACAAAATCCCTGATTTCTTCATATGACGCCAGGGGGAAGTATCCCTTGCCCCGGTCCTCTACGGGATAGGTCATTGCCTCGGTCAGTTTTACCCCCACGATCCCGCTGAGGCTGCTCGGAATGACGAGGGTAACAAGGCCGGCCCCTATCTTGAGTGCAGCGAGCGACGCCATCGCCGCCGCTCCCGTCTTGCCCGCGGAACCGGCGATCACCACCAGGTGGCCGAACATACCCTTGTGCGCGTCAGGCGGCCTTTTCTTGTAGATGCTCCGCAGCATCTTGCCGTCCACGAGGTAGCCGTCGACCCCCAGCTCTTGCTGGGAGAATTGCGGGAGCGAGATATCGACCACGGTCAGCTTGCCTCTGCAAGCGACACCGGGATGGAGGAGTTGCCCGATCTTCGGGAATCCATAAGTATACGTGTGAGTCGCTTTTACGGCAACGCCCAGCGGAATACCACGCGCGCCATCGAGCCCGGAGGGGATATCGACCGCAATGACCGGCTTTCCCGATGCGTTGATCGCTTCGATTACCGCCCTTTCTATGCCTCCGACTTCCTTTGTAAGGCCTGTGCCGAATATGGCATCTATGATCAAATCACTCTTCGTGATCCCCTGAGACGCGGCATCCGCGTTGTCCCTTAAAGACGTTACACTGCCTCCGAGCGATCGATAAAGCTCCATATTGATCAGCGCATCACCCTTGACGCCCGAAGGCTCTCCAAGGAGGAATACCTCGGTCTGAAAACCGTCTCTCAGGGCGTACCTCGCAATGACGAACCCGTCGCCGCCGTTGTTCCCTCTGCCGCAAAAGACGGCGATCCTCTTGCCCGGCTGAAGGTAGGCCTCTTTGAGAAGGCGGTACGTGGTCCTTCCCGCATTCTCCATCAGCACCGTTGACGGGATACCCCACCTGTCGATCGCATATTCGTCGTAGCGCTTCATGCGCTCCGGTGAAAGTACTACCAAGGATTTCGCTCCGTTTTTCTTATCTTCTCAGCTTCTCAATCCCGCTCTATCAAGACGGCTGATACCGCATAGTTTCTCTCGTGTGATATGCTTACCCCATCAAACCTTTTGCCTTCGAACAGGATAAAGGGTCTACCCCGTTCTCCAGAGTGTATTTCAATGTCCTTCCACGGGAGGCGTCTGCCCCACGCCTTCATGAAGGCCTCTTTCGCGGCAAACCTGCCGGCAAGCGACTCATCCGATTTTTTCTTTCCGGCGGTATACCGGATCTCCCCTTCGGTAAAGACCTTGACGAGGAATTTGTCGCCATACTTTTCCTTGAGCCTTCCAATCCTCGAGACATCAACTATGTCTATGCCGATCATCGTCGTCCCCGGCGTTATTCGCGAAGCGCGACCGAAGTCTAATCGCGCATCAGTGCAAGCATGTCCCTTACCGCTCGATCCAAACCGACAAATACCGCCCTCGCGATGATGCTGTGGCCGATGCTCAGTTCGTCGATCTGGGAAATCACCATTATTTCCCGCACATTGTCATAATGAAGGCCGTGGCCCGCGTTGACGCCCATTCCCAGGGCCTTGCCTTTCTCCGCGGCAAACCTCACCCTCTTCAGTTCTTCCTGCCTCTTCGGCCCATCCGGTGCATCGCTGTAGTGCCCTGTGTGTATCTCGATCATGTCCGCACGGACTGCACTCGCCGCGTCTACCTGAGCCTCGTCTGCGTCAATAAAGAGACTGACCGCTACCCCTTTCTCTTTCATCTTTTCTACTGTCAGGGCCATCCTGTCCTGGTTGCCAGCCACGTCGAGCCCGCCTTCGGTGGTGAGTTCCTGCCTCTTTTCCGGCACCAGCGTCACCATATCGGGCAGGATCTCTCTCGCAATACCCACCATCTCTTCTGTAGCAGCCATCTCGAGATTCAGCTTCCTGACCACCTGTCTGAGGATGCGCACGTCTCTGTCCTTGATGTGTCTGCGGTCTTCCCTGAGATGAACGATTATACCCGACGCTCCGGCCATTTCAGCGACGCCCGCTGCATAGACCGGGTCAGGATAATAGATGCCCCGCGCTTCACGCAACGTTGCAACGTGATCGATATTCACCATCAGCTTCCGCATTTTCATCTCCCTAAAGGTGTTTTTCGGCGGTGACCGCGATCTCTTCCGCGTATGCCGCGACCCGGCTCTTGTCGGCCCCCTCGACCATGATCCGCAGCTTCATTTCCGTTCCGGAGTACCTTACCACGAGCCTGCCGTCGTCTCCCAGCGCTTCGGTGACCCTTGCAATCACCCGGTGCAGTTCCGGAACCTCTTCTATCGGTTTCTTCTTCTTCACTTTTACACTTTTCTCAACCTGAGGGAACTCCTCGAAATCCTTCTTCAGATCGTGAAGCGTCAGCCCTTTCTCCGTCATGATGTTCAAGACCTTCAACGCGCTGATGATCCCGTCTCCGGTGGTATTGTGGTCAAGGAAAACCATATGCCCGGATTTTTCGCCGCCAAGGTTAAAGCCGTCCTTCAGCATGCGCTCCAGCACGTAGCGGTCCCCCACATCCGTCCTGACAACATTCACCCCTTTTCTGCCCAGGCTCTTTTCAACGCCCATATTGCTCTGGATCGTTGCCACTACCGTATCCTTCTTCAGGCAGCCCTTCTCCTTCAGGAAGGAGCCGCAGATGACCATTGTCTGATCGCCGTCGATAAGCTCCCCTTTTTCGTCGACCAGCAACAGTCTGTCGCCGTCACCATCAAATGCGATGCCGAGATGGGCATTCTTCTGGATGACCAATTCCCGCAGCGCCTCAGGATACATGGTTCCGCAGTTCTGATTTATGTTCTCGCCGTCAGGCTCTCCCCCGAACACTTCCACATGTGCTCCGAGCTCCTCGAACACGGCAGGAGCTACCTTGTAGGTCGCGCCGTTTGCGCAGTCCAGGACGACTCTCAGCCCATTGAGGGAGAGCTCCTGCGGGAAAGCGTTCTTCAGAAAGACTATGTAGCGGCCAACCGCATCGTCGATTCGATGCGCTTTGCCTATTCCCGAAGCCGTCGGCCTGCCGTCATTAGCCAGACCGTTCTCCATGACCTCTTCTATTTCCCGTTCTACGTCATCCGGCAGCTTAAACCCGTCCCCGGAGAACAGCTTGATGCCGTTGTCTTCATAAGGGTTGTGAGATGCAGAGATAACAACGCCTGCATCTGCCCTCATGCTCCTCGTAATGAAGGCAATGCCCGGAGTGGGAAGCGGTCCTACGAGCCACACATCGAGGCCCATGGAGCAGACACCGGAAGCGAGGGCTGTCTCAAGCATATACCCCGAAAGCCTGGTATCCTTTCCTACCACAATCCTTCCCCTGCCGTGCCTCTCTTTAAAGACACGCGCCACTGCCCTTCCCATCTGGAGCGCAACCTCAGAAGTCATGGGGAATACATTTGCAGTACCTCTGATACCATCAGTACCGAACAGTCTTTTTTTCACTTTTCGGACCTCCTTAAGATTACACGCACTGCTTCCGGTCTCATCTTTTTGACTTCCAGCGATTTTGTGTTAAGAGGAATATCCAGGACTTCCTGCTGCCGGCTAAAGTCACCGTCAACCGGCAGTGTCTCTACATAATCCCTTTTCTCCAGCAACTCCTTCGGACCTTCCGCTTCGACATAACGTGGATGCCAGGAGGATACATCATAAACGCCTATCCATTTCTTATCCAATTTTACTATAGTGCGAAGTCGTTTTTCCACAATCTTGTCTATTTCGACGACAATATAGTCCGGCTTCACATCCTCGATCTTGACACCGGTGGGGACGACAATATCGCCTTTTTGGATTGTCATGATGTGCCGCCCTTCCCGCACGCGTGAAAGGTCAAAGAGCACCTTCACATCCTTGGCGCTCAGACTCTTGAGCAGTGAAAGCGGGCCGTTTACCGTTATGAGCACATCCTTCGTATCCGTCTCTCTTATCAAGAGGTTCCTATGAAGGGCGTTGAAGGAGACAGGGACGGATAAGGCGATCTTTGACTCCCCCACGTAGGTCATGGAAAGCCAGAGTGCGCCGGCAAGGGCGATCGCCAGGATCTTGAGCCTGACCTCGTTCAGCAGGTATTTCTTTACTATGCTCATGCCCTATCCATTTCGGCCCTGTCCGCCTTTCAGCAATTCACGCAGCTCCTTCTTGAGTTCATCGCCGCTCACGTTTCTGACGATGCTCCCGCCATGGCAGTACGACACCTGGCCTGACTGCTCTGACACGACCACCGACACAGCGTCCGTGACCTCGGTGATACCCATGGCGGCCCGATGCCTGGTACCCAGATCTTTATCTATATTGTCCTGCGTTGATAAAGGAAGCACACAGCTCGCGGCCTTCATTCTTCCCCCCTTGATGACGAGGGCTCCGTCATGGAGGGGGGAACCCCGCTGGAACACGCTCATCATCAGTTCTGCATTAACCTCGGCATCCAGCTTGACGCCCGCTTCCAGGAACTCGTCGAGGCCCGCCTCGCGCTCTATTACGATCAACGCGCCGGTCTTTCTTGCACCCATGGCGGTGCAGGCGTTCGCCAGCTCATCATAGAACAACGTCTCCTCGACAAAGCTGATCCTGCTGAAGAAGGGACTCCTGCCGATGACGAACAGGACCCTCCTGATCTCGTTCTGAAAAATGACAACGATTACGAGAAGAATGGATGCGACGAAATTATTGAGGATCCACCCGAGGGTGTAGAGCTCGAGTTTCTTTGAAGCGTAGAAGGCGAGGAATACCAGAATGAGCCCCATGACAAGCTCGAACGCCCTCGTGCCCTTGATGAGGAGAAGCACACGGTAGATGATAAATGCGACGACAAGTATGTCAAGGAGGTCCTGCCAGCGGATGGCGTGCATCATGGCCGTACGACCGGAGAGTCAGACGTGTCATGGGGCGGTGCAGAGGAGCGGAGCGATGAGGAGGTGAAGGGGAGCGGAGGGGCGGAGGGGATTGAGACCTTTTTGCAGGGAAGTAGTCCCGAGTACGGTGCACGCAAACAGGGTGAAAGGTGCCAACGCCGTCGCGGGCGGCAAACGCCGGAACAACACGGCGTGCAGCGCAACAATGCAGATGGCCGTTTTACCCCGGGTTCACGCTTCACACCCCCATCAACGCTTGCATGAACTGCACCACCTTCCTCGTCCCCGCCACATCGTGCACTCTCACGATATCGGCGCCATTCCATAGGGAAATAGCCACGCTTGCCAGCGTGCCTTCAGCCCTTTCGGTAATGTCGTCCGTCCCCATGATCTTGCCGATGAAAGATTTCATCGACGTACCCACGAGAATCGGCTTCCCCAACTCTCCTAACCGCTTGAGCTGCTTGATGATCGTCAGGTTATCCTCGAGCCGCTTCCCGAAGCCTATTCCCGGATCGATCACGATATTCTCTTCGTCTATGCCGTGCCCCTTCGCAAAGGCAATCCGTTCGACGAAAAAATCCCTGATCTCTCCAATGACCTCATTGTAGAAAGGATTTACCTGCATATTCCTGGGCGTTCCCTTTATATGCATCATGACGACCGGGACCCGGGCGGCTGCCGCAACCTCTGCCATGCGGGCATCAAAAGACAGGGCGGAAATGTCGTTGATCATGTCGGCGCCTGCCGCGATCGCCGCCTCCGCCACCTCGGCCTTGTAAGTGTCAATGGACACGGAGATAGCGGATCTTTTTCTGATCCCCTCGATTACCGGAACAACCCTTTTCAGTTCTTCCCGGAGAGGGGTAGGTTCTGAATATGGCCGGGTCGACTCCCCGCCCACGTCGATGATATCAACGCCTTCCCCGATCATTCGAAAGGCACGATCCACCGCCTGGTCATGGGAGAAAAACTTGCCGCCGTCATAGAACGAATCGGGCGTAACGTTCAGGATGCCCATCACAAGGGGCTTATCCTTGAACCGTTTCCTCCAGGCCATTCACCTTTTCCATCAAAATAGCGTCTATTTCCTGCCCGTCGAGCACTTCTCTTTCAAGCAGGCTGGTAGCAATAGTGTGAAGGGCATCGATGTTGTTCAAAAGGATCGACTTGGCCCGGTCGAAGCACTCGGTCACGATCGTCTTCAGCTCAGCATCTATCTCCATTGCGGTGCCCTCGCTGAAATCCCTTTGGCGCTGCATCTCCTTGCCGAGGAAGACCGGCTCATCCTTTCTGCCGTAGTTGAGAGGACCGAGGCGTTCGCTCATGCCCCATTCACACACCATTTTTCTGGCGATCTCAGTGGCCCTTTCTATATCGTTTCCTGCCCCCGTTGTTTTGTGGTTGAGGACGATCTCCTCCGCGGCCCTTCCACCGAGGAGAATCGTAATGTTATTGACCAGGTAATCTTTTGAATAGGTGTGCCGTTCATCTATCGGGAGTTGCTGGGTGATGCCGAGAGCCCTGCCCCTTGGGATGATGGTAACCTTGTGGATCGGATCCGAACCGGGTATCATTTTTGCGACAAGCGCGTGTCCCGCCTCATGGTACGCCGCATTTCTCCTCTCCGGATAGGGAATGATCATGCTTCGCCGTTCCACACCCATGAGGACCTTGTCTTTTGCTTCCTCGAGGTCGGCGATCTCGATCTCTTTCTTGTCTTTCCTCGCTGCGGTCAGCGCCGCTTCATTGACCAGGTTGGCGAGGTCGGCACCTGAGAATCCCGGCGTTCCCCGTGCGATGACGGACAGGTCTATCGACTTTGACAAGACGGTCTTCTTGGTATGAACGCCCAGTATGGCTTCCCTGCCCTTCACGTCGGGTATGGGCACCACGATCTGCCTGTCGAATCTTCCCGGCCTCAGCAATGCGGGATCGAGGACATCCGGCCTGTTGGTTGCGGACACAACGATAACGCCTCCATTCGACTCGAAGCCGTCCATCTCCACGAGAAGCTGGTTGAGTGTCTGTTCCCGCTCGTCATGTCCTCCGCCGAGGCCCGCACCCCGGTGTCTTCCCACGGCATCTATCTCATCGATGAAGATGATGCAGGGCGCATTCTTTTTGCCCTGATTGAAAAGGTCCCGCACGCGCGACGCGCCGACACCGACGAACATTTCCACGAAATCTGATCCGCTTATGCTGAAAAAGGGCACATTCGCCTCACCGGCGATTGCCCGTGCCAGCAATGTCTTGCCTGTGCCCGGCTGTCCCACGAGGAGGACCCCCTTCGGTATCCTGCCGCCGAGCTTGGTGAATTTCTTTGCATCCCGAAGGAACTCGATAATCTCTTCAAGCTCGACCTTTGCCTCTTCAATACCTGCCACGTCCTGGAACGTGACCTTGTTCTCCTTTCCGTTGGCCATCCTGGCCCTGCTCTTTCCGAACGCAAGGGCCTTCCCTCCTCCTGCCTGCATCTGTCGCATGAAGAAGATCCAGACACCTATCAGAAGCAGCATGGGGAACCAGGAAACGAAAATTGACTGCCATATGCCCGAATCGTCTTCCGGCTTCGCCTGTATCTTGACGTTGTGCTCTCTCAGCATCTTCATCAGTTCAGGATCATCGGGTGCATAGCTCTTGAACTCGCGGCCGTCTTTAAGGACCCCTGCGATATTTTTGCCCTGGATCGTGACCGACGAGACCCGGTTCGCCACGACCGATTCGATGAAATCACTGAATGCAACGCTCTCGTGCTGTTTTCTCGGTTTGTGATAAATATTGAAAAGGAAAAGGATTAGAAGGATAATAAAAAGCCAGATAAATATGCCTTTGTTGAACGGATTGATACTCTTGTTTTTCATGACAAGGTTTTTAACATAAAATCCGTTTAGTTTCAATAGGCTGACGGCAAATCCCGGTTCGAGGAATAGCATGAGTTTAGATGACATCGCTGAAAAAAAGTTAACGATTCTGGGTATTATCGGTTCTCAAAGAAAACTCGGGAACTGCGAGCTCTTCGTCAAGGAAATCTCGAGGAACATTCCCACAGATCACGAGTTGAACCTGATCCGCTTGCCTTCGCTGAACATTCTACCCTGCAACGGATGTTACCGCTGCATAGAAAAAGGCACGTGCTGGCAGGAAGATGACATACCCTTTCTCATCGACCACATTTCATCGTGCGATGCCCTCATCGTGGCATCACCCGTTTACTTCCTCGGGACGCATGCAAGTGTCAAAACGCTTCTCGACAGGGCCTTCTCCTTCTTCGACGCAGTGGAAAAGATGGCGGGAAGGCCTTGTATCCTCGTGAACACCTTCGGGATAAAGGATAGAATGGGCACGGCCCCTCAGGCCCTCCTTACCCTCGCCTCCTTTCTCGGCTTCGAGGTGAAGGCGAGCGTCAATCTCCAGGCCGCGCTTCCCGGTGAAATCCTGATGAACAAAAAGAACGCCGACGTCGCAGCCCGGCTCGCAAAGTCCCTCTTCGGCAGAAAAGACAAGAAGCCGAATTATGCCTGTCCTTTCTGCGGCAACGATATCGTGCGCATGAAAAAGGCCGGTTTTATCTGCACGCTCTGTCACGGATCGTTCCATTTCGATGACAGGGGGAAGCCGGTCAGGGACCAGCAGGGATGGGATGTGGGGAACATCGAGTTCGTCCGCGAGCATCGCCAATGGCTCAGGGGCATGAAAAACAAGTTCCTGGAAAGCAGGAAGGAACTGATGCGGCTCAGCCTTCCGTATAAGGACCTCGGTAAGTGGATCGAGCCGGATTAACAGGCAGCCGCCCGGTAGGTCAGTAAGTTTGAGCGGGTCCTTTCAACCTGCTCTCGTCAAATATCGCTCCCACCGCAATATTTCATGCAATTTGGCCCGTATTTGTGCTATTAGTGTTGAAGGCTTACAGGGGGTACAAAGATGGCAAATGTCATGGGAAGATTGAAGATAAAGTACAAACTCTGGGTAATTATAGGCATAGTCCTGCTTGGGCTTGTGCTGACCGAACTGGTGTTCCTTGTCGCCCTCAGAAACGATCTTTTCGAGGAGAAAAAGCAAACAACGAGGAGCGTCGTGGAAGCGGCGTACGGGATCATCGAATATTACCATGACATGGCAAAAACAGGGAAAATGACCGAAGAGGAGGCGCAGCAGCGCATAAAGGATCTCGTAAAGAAGCTAAGCTACGGGGACAACGAGTATTTCTGGATCAACGACATGAAGCCGACCATCATAGCCCACCCTTTCCCCTACATGAATGATAAAGATGCCTCGGAACTGAAGGACCCGTCCGGGAAGAGGATGG
The DNA here is from genome assembly GCA_002067405.1 of Syntrophorhabdaceae bacterium PtaU1.Bin034. Next base: position 27,525 of record MVRP01000018.1, read on the forward strand.
TCGTCGAGATGGTTGAGAGGGTGAAAAGCAAGGGGTCGGGCTATGTCGACTATGTGTGGAACAGAAAGGGCTCTGAAAAGGCAGTGCCGAAAATATCTTACGTAAAAGGATTTGCGCCCTGGGGCTGGATGATCGGCTCGGGAATATACACGGATGATGTCGACAGGGCATTCGGGAGAAAGGCGCTCAATCTTGCCGTCATCATGCTCGTCCTGACGGGTGCGATCGTCGCAGTATCCCTTGTCATAACCAAGAGCATCACGAGACCGCTGTCTGCGGTGAAGAAAGGCCTGCAGAGCGTCGCCGAGGGCGATCTCACACTGAGGGGAGAAGAGGTGGAAATGCAGGCGAGGGCCCGGGGAACCGACGAAATGTCGCAACTGCTCAGCGCGCTGCAGCATATGCGTGAGAGCCTTGATTCCCTCCTGAGCCAGGTACAGCTTTCGGGAATCCAGGTAACCTCGTCTACCACAGAAATATCGGCCTCGGCACGACAGCTTGAAGCGACGGTTGCCGAGCAGGCCGCTTCCATCCGCGAAGTCACCGCGACCGCAAAGGAGATATCGGCCACCTCGGAGGATCTAAGACGGACAATGGAAGAGGTCAACGATACGGCGGCCCGGACGGCCGGCATGGGCGAAGAAGGGCGTTCAAAGCTGGATCACATGCAGTCGTCCATGCGGGATTTCATCCGGGCGACCAACTACATATCGTCAAAGCTGGGCATTATCAACGAGAAGGCGAACAAGATTTCCGGCATCGTAACGACCATCAACAAGATCTCGGATCAGACGAACCTTCTCTCCCTGAATGCCGCAATAGAAGCAGAGAAGGCCGGAGAATACGGAAAGGGTTTCGCGGTCGTTGCCAGGGAGATTACCCGGCTTTCCGATCAGACCGCGATAGCCACCAAAGACATCGAGTATATGGTGAAGGAAATGCAGTCCTCGGTATCATCAGGGGTTATGGAAATGGACAAGTTCGCCGAGGCCGTGAGACGCGGGGTCGAGGAGGTGGCAACCATCAGCGATCAACTGGCTCACATCATTGATCGGGTCAGGAATCTCGGGCCTCAGTTCGAGTCGGTAAACGAGGGCATGCACATGCAGGTGGAAGGCGCCCAGCAGATCAGTGAGGCCATGAGCCAGTTGTCCGGCACCGCAGAACAGACAAAGGACTCATTGTCGGAATACAAGCGGGTGACGGAGCAGCTCAACGCAGCCGTTCAAGCCCTCCAGAAGGAGGTCTCCCGGTTTAAGCTGACTCGCGGATGATCATGAAAAGGTATCTCGACAAGCTTACGATTCTTCAGAAGATCCTGGTAAGCAGCATCATTTTTGCCCTGCCTATCCTTGTCCTCCTCTTCTATATGGTTTCGGGCTTCAATCGGGACATCAGGTTCACCAGGCTCGAGATAGCGGGCACCACACTGCTGACCCCCCTGGAGGAGCTCGCCCGCCTCGTTTCCGAACACCAGTTGCTGGTCCGGCTTTACATTGAGGGCGACAAGACGCTGGAGGGGCAGATCAACGGTCTCGCCGGAGAGATAGAGAAGCAGCTCGGAACCGTCCGCAAGGAGGTAAAACGCCTGGAAAGGCCGCTTCAGATCACCGAAAAGAACCTGAAGGACGCGGGGATCGAGAACGGCTACGTGACGGATGTCGCCCGCAACTGGGAGAACCTGCGGAATAACTGGAAGAATAACGGCACGTTCCAATCCGACGACGCGCACGAGATGATATTAAAGCCCGTACGCCGCCTGATCAAGAGAGTGGCGGACACCTCCAACCTGGTTCTTGATCCTGCCCTCGATACCACCTACCTGATTGATGTGGGAATCATCACCTGCGCCGGCATCGAAAAGCTGGGCAATTTTACCCTCTTCATGGAATCGGTTATCTATAAGGGAATGCGGTCGAGGGACGACACGGAGCGATTCGCCATGTTCGCCGGCATTCTGGAGAATGATCTCGGGAACGTGCGTCGCAGCGTTGAGACGGCCCTCGTGGAAAACAGACGGCTTTACGGCCCCAACACCTCGCTCCAGAGAAACGTCCCTTCCCTGGTCGCGCAATACGAGTCATCTCTCATCCCATTCATCGTGATACTAAAAAGGCTTGCGAACGATCCTGATTTCAAGATGAGCGTTCCCGAACTGCTCCAATCATCAAAGGAATTGACAATGGCGGCCTCCGGCCTTCGCGACGCATCGATGGCGGAGCTTCAACTCCTGCTGAAAAAGAGGGTGGACGACCAGACAAGAAAGAGGCTGGTTGCCCTGATCCTGAGCTTGGGCACGCTGTTTGCGGCCTCCTTCCTGGTCCTTTTCATCTCCCGCGGCGTTTCCATATCTCTCAACAAGGTCATTGACATCGCCGGACAGATTGCCGAGGGAGACCTTCACCGGGCAACTGCCAATCTCAAGAGAATAGGGATTTCGGACGGCGCTGTGTCGACGGGGGCCGACAGGTCCTCCCACAAGGCGAGAAATGAAGTGCAACGTCTTTTCGCCGCTATTGCCACCATGACCTCCAGTCTCCGGTCCCTTCTTGAGCAGGTCGGCAGATCGGGTGTCCAGGTCACCGCGTCTTCTTCTGAAATAGCGGCATCGGCACGGGAACTCGAGGCAACGGTCACGGAGCAGGCCTCGTCGATCAGTGAGGTGAGCGCGACGAGCAGGGAGATTTCCGCATCTTCCAGGGAGTTCACGGATACGATGAGGAGGGTGTCGGAAATGGCGTCAAACGCGGCCGGGCTGGCGGGCAGCAGCATGACCGGGCTTTCCCATATTAACGAGACTATGAACGGGCTGCTGCAGAGCACCACGGAAAGCTCGGAAAAGCTGCGAATGGTAGGCAAAAAGATGACCGACATCACCCAGGTGATCACGACTATCACAAAGATCGCGAACCAGATCAACCTCCTCTCCCTCAACGCGGCTATCGAGGCTGAAAAGGCCGGCGAGTACGGCATAGGGTTTTCCGTGGTAGCCCGCGAGATAAGACGGCTTGCAGATCAGACGGCTGTGGCGACCATCGATATAGAGGCAATGATCGTCGAAACGCAGGAGGCAATGAAGGACGGCGTACAAACGGTTGAAACGTACACGGATCAGACAAGGACGAGCACCGAGAGGATCGCCGAGATAGGGAAAGACCTGGCGCGGGCAATCGAGCATACACAGCGGTTGGTGCCGGAATTCGAGGCAGTGAACCGGGGAATGGAGATGCAGTCGCAGAGCGCCGTCCAGATCAGTGAGGCCATGCAGCAACTCAACCAGGCTGCCAGGCAGACCAGGGATTCGCTCATGGAATTCAGAAAGGTCACGGAACAGCTCAACGAGGCGGTGAGTGAGCTGCAGAAGGAAGTCTCCCATTTCTCCACCGACCCGCAGGTACAGGGATAAATGCTTTTTCTGCTTTTCGAGATAGGCGAGGACCGTTATTGTCTGGATGTTTCCCGGGTCATAGAAGTGGCGCCCATCGTCGCTTTCAAAAAGCTTCCCTATGCGCCCGCTTACGTGTCGGGCCTCATGAACTACCGGGGGACGACGGTTCCGGTCATCGATCTTTCAGCGCTCCTCGGGGCAACCCCGTCCCGCCCCCTCTTCAGCACCCGCATCATCATGGTCGATTTTACGGGCGCGGACAACACGCATCACGTGATCGGGCTGCTTGCGGAGAAGGTGACCGAAACCATTTCACGGAGAGAAGATGATTTCCAGCCTCCGGGAATAGTGGTTGACGAAGCGCGGTTCCTGGGCAAGATCATTCACGACGAAAGAGGCATGATACAGAGGGTGGAAACAACGCAATTACTGCCCGAAAGCATGCAAAAGTATCTTTTCGCCGCAAAGGAAGAACAATGACGGATCCGGCCTTTCAGGACATCGAAAAGTTTCTCTCCGAGGTGATCGGGCTCGATGCCGACTCGATAGGAAAGAAAAGCGTCAGGGATTCGGTCGCTGCGGCAATGGAGAGCGCGAGGATAGCCGATGCCGGTCAGTATTTGAAGGTGCTGCGGACGAACGCCCAAGAACTGGAAAGGCTGATCGAAAGGCTTACCGTTCCCGAGACATGGTTTTTCAGGGACGAGGAATCCTTCACCTTTTTAAGAAAATACCTTCGGGAGAAAGACTTGCACACATCCGGCCGGGAAGACCTGAGAATTCTTTCAGCGCCCTGCTCTACTGGGGAGGAGGCGTATTCCATTGCCATGGCTTTGCTGCAGGCCGGAATACCGTCTGAGCGTTTCCGGATAGATGCGGTAGATATCAATCCGAGGGCGATCGAGACGGCAAAACAGGCTGCATACTCCAGAGCATCCTTCAGAGGGGAGAAACAGGACTACCGCGACCGGTATTTTACGTTCTCGGAGGGGCTTTACAGGTTGGACCCCCGTATTGCCGCCCTGGTTCGCTTTTCCACGGCAAACCTCGTGCAGCACGATACCCTTCGGAACCTTGAGCCGTACCACGTAATATTCTGCAAGAACCTGCTCATTTACCTCTCAGAGGCAGCGCGGGGAAACCTTGCGAAGAATATCGACCGGCTTCTCGTTCCCTATGGCCTTCTGTTCACGGGGCATTCAGAGGTAATGGCCTTTCTGCAGTACGGTTTCACCCCGGTGAAGCATACGCGGTCGTTCGCGTGCGTCAAGACAGCTTACACCATTGAGCAGAGCCGCGTACCGACGAAGAAAAAAATGACCGGGCCGGCACGAACGCCCGAAGCATCGATTGCCAAAAGGAACAGGGACGCGCCTGAAATGCCGTCCGCAACAAATTCCCCCGGAAAGAGCGAAGAACGGGACCAACAGAGACCGAGCGGCCAGGCACTCGCCGAGATCAGGGGGCTGGCCGACAGGGGAGCACTCGAAGAAGCCGGGCTGCGTTGCGAGCAATTCCTGAAAGGACATAGCCGCAGCAAGGAAGGCTACTGCCTGATGGGCCTGATCAACACAGCCCTCGACTCTTTTGACCGGGCAGAGGAGTTCTTTCAGAAGGCCCTCTATCTCGACCCCGATTACTACGAAGCCCTCGTTCACCTGGGCCTTCTGTATGAAAAGAAAGGAGACAAAGGCAAAAGCGCGGTGATCAGGGCCCGGATAGAGCGGTTCCGGAAGGCAGGCGCCGGGAGGCATGAGGCGCTATGACCGGGAAAAAGAACGACCGCTCATCATACTGCTGGAAGGCAATCGGAATTTTCGGCGACTCTTCCTGCCCGAGACTGGTCGATCTCGTCCATTGCCGCAACTGCTTTGAGTACAACAATGCCGGGAGAGGCCTTCTCGACCGCGAGATCCCGGATGATTTCCTCGAAGAATGGACAAGAAACCTTACCTGTCTCAAGCAGGCGGAAGCCGCGGAAACCTTTTCGGTAATGGTTTTCAGAATCGGGAACGAATGGCTGGCCCTCAAAACCGTGTTGCTGCAGGAAGCAACGAATATGCGATCGGTTCACCGCATCCCGTTCAAAAGCAACAACGTGTTCAAAGGGATTGTGAACGTGAACGGAGAGCTTCTTCTCTGCGTTTCGGTCGCCGACCTCCTTGAGTCCTTTTCAGAAGAGGCGACTGAAAAGACCGGTTCAACGATTTACAGACGCATGCTCGTGGTCGACAAGGACAGGGAGCGATACGCCTTCCCGGTGGACGAGGTGCTCGGGATTTACCGCATCTCGTCAGAGGAGCTCAAGGAGCCGCCGGTGACCATGTCCAGATCGCCGAACAACCTGGTTGAGGGTATCTTCAACATCAACGAGATGAAGATCGGATTGCTTGGGGAGAACATGCTGATCCCCGCATTCAAAAGGAGCCTGAAGAGTTGAACGGTCAGGGATACGACGATAGTGACCTCGCTGACTTCTCCATGCTCGAACTCTTCCGTATCGAGGTGGAGAACTACACCAAGCTGCTCGAAGCAGGACTCGTCGAGGTGGAACAGGATCAGGCGCCGGAGAAGATCGAGCCTCTCATGCGCGCAGCCCACTCGATCAAGGGCGCAGCCCGCCTGGTCGGTCTCGACGCGGTCGTAGGCCTTGCCCACGCCATGGAAGACGTTCTCTCGGCAGCGCAACACGGAAAGCTCGTCCTTACGTCCGGCCACATCGATGTCCTTCTGCGGGGCACCGATGTCTTTCTCGCCCTGTCGAAAATGGAGCCCTCAGCGGTCCCCGACTGGCTGGCAAAGGAATCCGAAGCGCTGGGTACGCTTGCACAGGGCGTTCGCGACTCCATGGCCGCGAAGAAAGAGGAGAAAGAGGAGAAAGAGGAGAAAAAGGAAGCGTCGCCACGATCCGCGCGGGTGTCAAAGAAAGAGGCACCGGGGGAAAAGGCGTCGGCCCAGCCTCCTCAAATCAAGCCAGCTCCCGACGACCTGCCCGGGAAGCGAGCGGAAGAGAAGGAGGAGCAAGGTTTTGTCCGTGTCGTATCCGAGAGCCTCAACAGGCTCATGGGATATGCGGGAGAGTGCCTGGTGCAGGCAAAATCCGTGAAACCCCTTGCCGCGTCCCTGCTCCGGATGAAGGAGGGGCAGACGGAGGTCATCAGCGCGCTTGAAGACATATTTCAATCCCGCAAAACAAGGTCCTTTCCAAGGGAGATACAGGAGAGGTTCGGCGGCTGCCTGAAAGAGCTCGACCGGATTCGGGATCTCCTCGTGGATCAGCTTGTGGACTTCGAGCTCTTTTCACGCAGTCTCGAGCGCCTTGCCGACAAGCTTTACCACGAAGTGGTTGCCATAAGGATGAGGCCTTTCTCGGATGGCCTGCCCGGCTTTCCCCGCATGGTCCGCGATCTGGCCAAGAACACGGGCAAGGAGGTCAATTTTCGCGTTCTCGGAGAGTCGACCAGGGTGGACAGGGATGTGCTTGAAAAGCTGAAAGCGCCTCTGACCCACCTGCTCCGCAACGCGATCGACCATGGGCTGGAAACACCGGATGAGCGGCAGGCAGCGGGCAAGCAGGCCGAAGGGAGCATCACGCTGGAGGCGCGTCACAGCGCGGGCATGCTGAACGTCCGGGTCACGGACGACGGAAAAGGCATCGATATCGAGAAGCTGCGCCGGAAGATCGTTGACAAAGGGCATGTTTCAGCCGAAATGGCCGTTGATCTCACCGAAACGGAGCTTCTGGACTTCCTCTTCCTGCCCGGCTTCTCGACGGCAGAAAAGGTCACCGAGGTCTCGGGCCGGGGTGTGGGACTCGATGTGGTCCTTTCAATGGTTCAGGGGGTAGGGGGATCAGTGCGGGTAGAGACCACGCAGGGAAGCGGGACTTCATTTCACCTGCTCCTGCCGTTAACACTCTCCGTTCTCCGCGCCCTTCTCGTTGAAGTGAGCGGCGAGCCGTATGCGGTGCCCCTTACGCGGATCGATCATATCGTCGAAGCCAGCCACGACCGGATCAAGATATTGGAGGATAAGCAGTTCTACACTTACGGGAACGAGCATGTGGGCATCGTCGATGCACGTCAGGTACTGCAGCTTCCTTCCACAAACGGGCAACCTTCAGACCTCTGCATTGTAATCATGAGCGATCGTCTCAATCGCTACGGTCTGGTGGTGGACAGGTTTTTGGGCCAGCGGGAGCTCGTGGTCATCCCCCTCGATTCACGCCTCGGCAAAATACCGAACATCGGCGCTGGCGCAATATTGGAGGACGGCTCCCCCGCACTCATCCTCGATGTTGACGACCTCGTACGCTCGATCGATAATCTCCTCACCCGCGGAAGGCTTCAGAAGATCGGAGAAAAGAAAGCCTCTGCGGGGATATTGAAGAAGCGGATCCTCGTCGTCGACGATTCCCTCACCGTCCGCGAGGTGGAGCGGAGGCTTCTGGAGAATAAAGGATACGGAGTGACGGTGGCGGTGGACGGCGTTGATGGATGGAACGCGCTTCAATTGGGCTCATTCGATCTGATCGTTTCAGACATCGACATGCCGCGCATGAACGGCATAGAGCTGATAAAGAAGATCAAGGGTGACGTGAAGCTCAAGGATATTCCGGTAATCATTGTCTCGTACAAAGACAGAGAGGAAGACCGCCTCCGCGGCCTCGAAGCAGGCGCCAACTATTACCTGACAAAAAGCAGCTTTCATGACGAAGGTCTGGGCAACGCGGTGCGGGACTTGATAGGGGAGGCTTAAATTCCTTTCCTTTTTATGAGTGGAGCAACGGTGCAGAAGGGCATGGAAGCTGAGGGGCTGAGGAGCTGAGGAGCAACGGTGAAAAAGCATTTTCTCCTCCGCTCCTTTTCTCCTCTGCCCCTCAGCATAGCAGGGGGGCGACGCGAGCCCCTATAATTGCCAGGGGAAGCTTGAAATGCGAATTGCGATAGCCAATAGAAGCCCCGAAGCAGTCGAGATACTCCGCCGTGTCATCACTTCCAGGCAGGGCCACGAGATCATATGGGTCGCCTCAACCGGGCAGGAGGTCGTTGAAAAGGCAGCCCTGAACAAGCCGGACCTGATAGTGGCGGATCTGGACCTGCCGATCCTGGACGGCCCTGCGCTGACGCGACGGGTCATGCACGAGAATCCGTGCGCCATACTGATAGTCACCCACAAGGTTTCGGAGAATGCCGCAAGGGTATTCGAGGCCGTGGGCCAGGGGGCAGTAGACGCCGAGAGCATGCCCGTGCTCGATTCGAAGGGAAACATCACCGGCGCAGAGGAACTGTTGAGAAAGATCGGGACAGTGGCAAGGCTTCTTGGAAAAGAAGGGGCAAACGGACAAACCGATAAGGAGTTCGCGTCAAGACCCATGCCACCCATGATCGCAATCGGCTCTTCAACAGGCGGCCCCAAGGCGCTCGCTCACGTCATCTCGCTCTTGCCCGAAAAACCGGGCGCGGCCATTGTCATCATCCAGCACGTGGATGTACAATTCGCAAAGGGACTTGCCGAATGGCTTTCCGGCCAGACGAAGCTGAAGGTGCGGCTTGCCAAACCCGATTTAAGGCCGGAGGAGGACGTTGTCTTCGTGGCGGGAACAAACGATCATCTGGTATTGGGGGAGGATATCGCGTTCCATTATGTGGCAGAGCCGAAGGACAATCCATACAGACCTTCGGTGGATGCCTTTTTCCATAGTCTCGTAAAGTATTGGCCGCAAAAAGGCGTGGCGGTCCTTCTTACCGGAATGGGAAGGGACGGCGCGCAAGGACTTCTCGAGCTGCGAAAGACAGGATGGCACACCATTGCTCAGGACGAGAAGACGTCCGCCGTCTACGGCATGCCCAAAGCGGCAGCCGATCTGAACGCGGCAACAGAGATCCTGCCCATCGAAAAAATAGCGGAAGCCATTATCAAACAAATCAAATCAAAGGAAGGTCGCCTCATATGAGCGAAGACAAATCCTCGTTTTTTTCAGCGCCTGTAGCGCAGCATTCAATCGTAGTCCTTCTCGTGGACGACCAGCCGATTGTCGGAGAGACAGTGCGGCGCATGCTCGCGCCCGAGAAGGATATTCTGTTCCATTATTGTCAGGACCCTACCCAGGCGATAAAAATGGCAGCCGAAGTATCGCCGACGGTAATCCTTCAGGACCTGGTGATGCCGGACGTCGATGGATTGACCCTGGCCAAATTCTTTCGCGCAAACAAGAAATTGAAGGATGTGCCGCTTATCGTCCTTTCAAGCAAGGAAGAGGCGGTAACCAAGGCCAAGGCATTCGCTGTCGGGGCAAATGATTACCTGGTCAAGCTTCCTGACAAAATCGAACTGATCGCCCGCATTCGTTACCACTCGGCGGGCTACATCAGCCATATAGAGAGGAACGAGGCATACGAAGCCCTTTTCAAGAGCCGGCAGGCACTTGCGGCCCAGCTCGCCAGCGCGGCGGAATACGTGGTCTCTCTTCTTCCGGCGCCGCTCAGGGCCGGGAAGATCCGGACGGACTGGCGTTACATGCCGTCGGCTGAGCTTGGAGGCGACTCACTCGGTTATCACTGGATCGACGAGGACAACTTCGCCATGTACCTTCTCGATGTCTGTGACCACGGTGTAGGGCCGGCCCTTCTTTCCGTGTCCGCCCTTAACGTCATCCGCTCCCAGACGCTGCCCGGTACCGATTTCAGGGTGCCTGAACAGGTCATCGGCATGCTTAACCAGACATTTCCCATGGAGAAACATAACAATCTCTATTTCACGTTATGGTATGGGGTTTTCAACAAGATCACGAGACAAATCACCTATGCGAGCGCGGGCCATCCTCCGGCCCTGCTTATATCACCATCGGGAGAAATAAGGGAGCTGGCGACCAGGAACATGTTCGTAGGGGGCATGCCCGACATAGTGTACAGGAGCGACTCCGTCGAGGTCGATATCCCCTCCCGGCTCTATGTTTTTTCCGATGGTACTTTCGAAGTGGCAAAAACGGACGGTTCCATGTGGAGTTTCAGCGAGTTGCAAACATTCCTGCGGGACATTCCGGGCGATCAGGCATCCGAGATAGACCTTTTGTATTCTTATGCCCAGAAGATGCATGGAAGCAACGACCTGGACGATGATTTTTCCATGCTCAAAATAGAGTTCTTCTAGCTTAGTTTTTCGCTGCAACATCCGTAAATACTCTTTAAGAGAATTGCGGGGAACCCCGGCCGAGAGCACCCGGACTTCAGAAAGGAGCGCAAGGCCGCAGGCATCCGACGCTGAATAAAGACGTGCCCTGAACTTATCCTGAGAATATCCTGCCGGAAGGGGTGCAAACATGGCAGCCGCGGACGAAAACTCATTGAACGAGCGGCCGGATGACAAGCAGCAACAGGAAACAGCCGGACAACAGGCCCCCATTGCAACTGCAACGTCTTTCAACAGAAAACGTCTGATAGAGATGATAAGAAACTCACGGCTTGAGGGAGAAATCCTTCATTACGTCAGAAAGGGAAACGATTTGCCCATCGCTCCGGGTACCTTTACCATGCTCGCGGAGCTGACGTCATCACTCGAAACGTCCGTCACCGACCTGGCGAATATCATTCTTAAAGACTACGGGCTGACATCAAAGATACTGAAACTCGTCAACAGCGTCCATTTCATGAGATTCGGTCAGGTAACGACAATTTCGCGGGCGATCATCCTTCTCGGGATTGAAAACATAAAGAACATCGTCATCACCATGTCTCTCGTCGAAAAACTGCAGAAAAGCAGATCAAGCTATCTGCCCGGTCTTTTGTCCAAGGCCATTTTCGCTGCCCTTCTGGGTGAGCAGATTGCGGTGAGGATGAAGTATCCGGACAAGGAAGAACCTTTTCTGTGCTCGCTTTTCTACTTCCTCGGAGAGATACTCACCTCATACTATGCGCCGAAAAAATACGCCGAGATCCGGGAAATGCTTGATCGTGAGACTGATACGAGCCCTGAAGGACTGATCTTTGCCACCGGTAACTTGTACAGGGAAATAGGAAGAAAAGTCGCCCAGCAATGGGGATTTCCGGGTAAAGTCGTTTTTTGCATGAAAAAACTTGAAAAACCGCAGGCAAACAGCAAGAGCGATCTCGACTGGCTCCACTGCATCTCCTCGATTGCAAACGCAATCGCCGATATTACGGAAAAAGAAGCCGAGGAAAGCGTCAAGAAGGAACAGATAGAGGCACTCTTCGGCTATTTCGGCGAACAGTACCAGACTATTCTGGAGAATATTGCCACAATAATAAATACATCAGCCGAAAACCTGAACCGATACTGTGCCGCCTACGGTATCGACTTTCGGGAAACGCCGATCGGCGAGGGGCTTCCCGAAACAACCGAGCAGGAACCTGTTGCGGTTCCCGAAGAATTCATCGAAGAACTTCATTCCGATTTCCTGGCCGGCATGATGACCACGGAAACAGTAACCGAGGAGACACAGGACCCGGAGGTCATTTTTGCCAACGGGATGCGTGACATTGCCCGCGCCCTTCTCGATAATTATGAAATGGAGGACATTTTCACGATCATCATGGAAACGGTCTATCGCGGGCTCCGACCTGCAGGATTGAAGCGCGCGCTTCTGATGATACGCAACACAAGAGCACCCGTCCTTGATGTACGCCTCGCCATGGGCGATTCCACCATGTCCCTCAGGAAATGGTTTATTCCGTCTCTCACCGGCACGGAGGACGACATCTTCAACATTGCAGTCGGGCGGCAAAAAGACCTTCTCATTAAAGACTCAGAGTCGGTCAGCGCGAAAAAGCTTCTCCCTGAATGGCTTTCGTCCAGGTTGAAGGCACCTGTCTTCCTGATGGTCCTCCCCATAATCATTAAAAGCAAAACCATAGGAATCATTTACCTTGAAGGAGAAAGAGAGGGCCTTGCGAAGATACTTCCAACCCATTTCTATTATGTGAAAATACTGCATGATCAGTCCGTGCTCGCCATAAAAAAGAAATCAGGAATATAAGCGGTAAACCTTTTCACTCGCCTGCCCGCAACGAAACCGGTGACTATAATAGGTATGAAGAGATTCAAGTCCACTTAGTTGAGGTGACATCTCATGTTCAAAGCCTTGCTCCGGACGGATAGTGACGCGGCGGTGCTGGTGCTCCGCCTATTTCTGGCGGTGGTCTTCTTCCCCCACGGCGCGCAGAAGGTACTTGGATGGTGGGGTGGACACGGGCTGGAAGCAACCATTACCGCTTTCACCACCAAAATGCACATTCCCCTTCCCTTCGCCATACTTGCGATTATCGCTGAATTCTTAGGACCGATAGGGCTGTTCTTCGGTTTCCTCACAAGGATTGCCGCCTTCGGGGTCGGATTCACGATGCTGGTCGCGGCCCTCATGGTGCACCTCAAGTTTGGTTTCTTCATGAACTGGTTCGGACAAAAGGCGGGCGAGGGCTTCGAGTACCATCTTCTGATCATAGCTATTGCACTCGCCCTCGTCATAAAGGGCGGCGGATTGTGGTCAATCGACCGGGCGATTACCAAAAAAGTCTAAGCGATATCTTCTCTCTACCTGGTCCCTTCACGCCTCCGATCTATTGCAACGCCGAGCTCGGTTTCCACCCTGGTAGTGATCCTGTCGTTGCACCCCTTCTCCGTCTTGACCACCTTTATGGTCCGCTCGACCGTCGAGAGGGAACAGATAAATCCGAGGGCGAGGAGTTCCTCGTAGATGCGGAGCGGATCAGCCTGACGCCTAACTGGAGCCCTTATGCTACGAACACCGACCGTTATCTCTGATGAGGGACATTCTGCAGGTAGGTAGTAGGGTCAAATTTTTATTCTTGAATTTGGGAGTTTGTTTGCACCTAATGTAAAGAATAAAGATTTGCTCCCATTGTCACCCCTTACCCGATTAGGCATTTTCCTCAAGCCATTGATCTACCCTAAATCGCTGCTTGAATTCCTGATACTCGTGTTCCAAATTATTGGCGAACTTCTCTAATTCATTTCGGCTCACTATCATATGTAGAGATATTCCTTGGCCGTAATAAGCGTCAGCCTCTTTCAAGTTGTACGCATCTACAAAGATAATGAGCGTGTAGGAATCGTCCGGGAGTTTCCCTTTCTCTCTTTTCAACGCCTCACGTGCTTCACTTTTTGCCTTATGATCGGGTCTTTCATAAATCAGTTTGTGGTGAGAAGGCAGAAAGGGGAAGTAGTCCTCGGGATAAATAGCAATGACAATATCGGGCTCCAGCGGTTCCCAGTAATCGGCATTATCCTGGTCGAGGACTTTCCTTAGCAAGGGTATCAGGCTGTCTCCTTCGTGTTCATTGGCTAGGAAAGCCCCCTCAGGACGATTGCCCCAGTATTCACCCCACCTCTTCAGAAGGTCGTTCCTTATCAAACTTTCACCCTTCCACGTGAAATAGAACTGGTATTGGACCCATCCGTATTCAAATCCAGTGTACCGAAAATCAAAGGTCAAGTCTCCCGACTGTAATTTCGCCATGTTATTTCATGCCTTCTGAGTAGCTCATCCCCATCTGTCCAAAATCATTATGTTTCATACGGCGGCTGCCTTCATGCCGGTTGATATGCTCAAGATGTGTGGGGAGCTTCATCTCCTTCTTCCTTGTGGTCTTCTTCTGTCTCACCAATCCCGTCTCCTTAATGCATAATCGGCATTGCCGGAACGGGGAGTTGTCATCTACGGCTCTCTTCTAAAACGGGATAGCATATAGCTTCACCAATGACAAATTCGCCAACCCCCGGACCACGCTAACGAACGGACATAACGCACCAATAAAGATACGGCCTCATCATTCCGGATGCGGTAATATTAATACCGCATAGGGTCTTTGCCAACAAGTTACTCTTACACAGATCGCCCCGAAGGGGCGTGAAACGCTAACAAAGAATTCACCGGCGCGGCGGACGGGGTGTGGGATATCTGAAAGCCTCAACGAATTCAGCCCGATATTCTTCCGCGTCGGGTGCACTATCTTGACCTTGAAAACACGAGGCCATTCTTCTGGGTCAGCTGCAATGACGGGTTTGGTGCTCATATTTTCGAAGCTCGCCTCGCCCACATGCTGCACTCTTTCTCGACGAACTCTCGTATCTCGTTCAAGCTATTGTCATTTCCTACTTTTTTCTTCCACTCAAGCAACAAATGGCCAAAACATTCGGCAGGAATATCTGTGGCCCAGTCTCTGAACTCCGATCTTGATTCGTGTTCGTATCGATATATGCCTTTTAGGATCCCCATGCAGTAGACCTTGGCCTCATTAGTCATGCCTATCTCAAGGTACTTCAGTATCTCAGCAATGAACGGCTCGATCTCTTCCTCAATCATCTCTGCTGCCATATCCTCGGGGCCTGAATAACCATGTCTGCTGGGGCCTGAACGAGCCCACAAGTCTTCAACCTCGATTCCGTCCAGGGCTCCATAGACCCCTTCGCATATCTCCTCCACATCTATTTCCCTCAGGAGTTCCTTTGCTTCTTTTTGAATCTGCTTCTTGGTCTTTGGATCATTTCTGCCCATACGCTTCAGTATTTCCAAGGCTTGTTCTGGAGACAATTTCGTACTGTCAACCTAATTGTGTAAATTTCTTGTAGAGGGGCAAATTGGGACGC
This sequence comes from Syntrophorhabdaceae bacterium PtaU1.Bin034, assembly GCA_002067405.1. Next base: position 42,538 of record MVRP01000018.1, read on the forward strand.
ACCTTCCCTATTTTTGTTGTCC